>JAZNYU010000066.1:0-6981 GCA_045594605.1 Eubacteriales bacterium | reverse complement strand
CCCGAGGAGCAGCTGATCGACCTTGCAAAGGCGATCTATGCTGATATCGAGTTTGAAACCCTGCTCGGTCTCTTTGAGGCAGAGGATCTGCTTGCCTGCGTAGACGAAGCAGGTCTCGTAGAGCTCGTTCTGAAGACGGATGTAAAATCCTTTGTTAAGAACTTCGATACTTTGATGGGCTACGTAAGCGACGAAAAGATCGAAGCGGCACTCCCCTACATCAAAAAAGCAGAGCTGGTTAACGGCAATACCGCTGCGTTCAAAACTCTCGTTTTGGATCTTGGCGAAGATGTTTTGGTGAACCTTGTTGACGAGGATGCAATTCTTGATCTGGATCTGTTTACCGAAGCAGAAAAAGAATCCTTTGTTGACGGCGATACCGTTAACAAGAATCTTCTCAAGACAATGCTGAAGGGCAAGCTGCAAGGTCTCAGCCCCGAACAGCTGATTGCTTGCCTTGTAAAGGCTGCTGACGGTGTGACTGTTGATTACGCTACCGTTGTAAAAACGGTTGGCGTAAAGAAGGCTATTGACGCAATTGAAGGCGGTTACAACGCCCTTATCAATAACTACGTAACCGATTTTAGTGCAGTACTCAGACTGGCTGATCCTCAAACTGTTTTTGTTAAGATGCTGCAAGAGGGAACTCTTATCGCTACCATCAACGTTGCGGGTCTTGCAAAAGCACTTGTTGAAACCGTAGGCATCGAGGCTATCCTTGCCGAGGTTGACGTTAAGAAAACCGTTGAGGTTCTTTACAATGCCGAGGAAGCACAAAAAGAGCTGATCGGCATGCTCGAGTTTGATGAATACCTTGTTAAGGCGTTCAACATTCTTGCAAGCCTGCAAAAGACCATCACCGAAATCGAGCTTGACGGTGTTGTTATCACCGAGCAAAACGAAAGCGGTTACATCAAGCTCCTGCCCGCAAAGCTCATCGATGCGATCGAAAACCTCGTTCCCACTCTTGACGAGCTTGCAAACCTCGATGACAGCGGCAAGCTGCTTGAGGCAGGCTTTGCTTTCTCTTACCTCGACGAAGAGGGTGAGGAGCACACCAAGAGATACAACTTTACCTTTGTTCTTACCACAGGTATTGATACCATCCGTGCAGCAGCTGCTAAGCTTTCTGCTCTGATGGACAAGATCGGCTCCGTTGAGCTGGTAAACGGCGAGCTGGTTGCAGATATCACCGTTCCTTCCGAGTTCGCAAGCGTTCTGCGCCTCGCACTCGAAAAGATGGCTGACTCCAACGATCCCGAATTCAACGCACTCAAGGATAAGGTCCTTGCAGCTTGCAATGCAAAGCCCGATGACTTCATCGCGTTTGCAGAAGGCCTGACCTTTGAAGAAGTAGTAGCTGTTCTCAACGCAGTTGATCCTGCTCTCTTTGGCAAGGTATACAACAAGGTTCTCGCTTCTCGCTATGCAGAGGTTCTCCTCGCATACGTTGAAAAGGTAACCGGCTACGATCTCTCTGATAACCTCGAAGCACAAAACCTGATCAATACAATCGCTGAAATCCCCACCTTTGAAGTATTTGTAGAAAAGCTCGAAAGCGTTACCGGCATCGAGATCACCGACCATCTGCCCGAAAAGGTCAACGGCTACCTCGACAACACCGTATTTGATGTTATCGACAAGCTCGCAGAAAGATTCGGTTATGATTTCGATATGTACGCGCTCCTCAAGGCTGCTGCAGCATCCGAGGATCCTTTCGCATACCTCTACACCGCTGTTGTCGATAAGATCGAAAACAGCAGCGCAGCTTACAACCTTGTCAAGGATAAGGTGCTTAAGGTTGCAAACCGCCTGATGGCTACCAAGTACGGTCAAGTCATTGCCGACAACTGCCTGATGGACTTCTACCATAACAACTCCACGTTCGTATTCGACAGAGACGTTACCTTTGATGCAAAGGTCGTTCTCGAAAAGGGACTGAGAAAGGTTCTTAGCCTGCTTGGCAACTATGCACCTTCCGTTGCATCCAAGCTCGACGGCTACGTAACCGATCTTCTGGATATTCTGCTTGCAGATGACTGCACCGTAACCACCGGCATTGATATCACCGTTCACGTAAACAACCTCTACCGCGTAGATTTCAAAAACGGAAACGACATCTTCCTGACCACTCTTCTGCCCGTAGGCACCGACATCTCCAAGATGGTTGACTACTCCGACGTTGAAGGCTTCCTTGGTTGGGTAGACGAAAAGACCGGCGAGACCGTAACCGTAATGCCTGCAAAGGACGTTGTCCTCAAGGCAAGCATCGAGGGCGAGATCATCGTTCCCCAATATACCGTTACCATTATTCCCGTTGGCGAAGGCGTCACCGGTGAAAAGACCATTACCGTAACCGAGGGCGATAGACTCGGTGACTACTTGAGCGAGCTTGAGGCTGCAGCAAAAGAGCTGTATCCTGCACTCACCACCGAAGAGGCTCTGCTTGGCTACTTCTACAGCCACAAGTGGGCAGACGAAAGCATTTTTGAAAACGTTGTTACCGAAGATCTTACCGTATACGTAACCATCACCAAGAGCGACGTTGCAACCGCTATCGTAATTGACGGCCTCGTTGAGGGCACCGACTACGAGTACACTCTCAACAATGGCGTGCTCACTCTGACACTCGCAAAGAACTGGAATGCGATCATTGAAGAAAAGAACCTCACCGCTCTTGACTTCAACGTTGCAAAGGAAGTTCTTGCAACCCTGACCTCTCTCGTTTTGACCGCAGAGGGCACCGACGTACAAAAGGTAACCCTGAACCAAGCAATGCTCGCACAGCTGTTGGGTATTGCAGAAGCTTCCGGCGCTAAGAACGTTGGTCTTTCCTACGCTCCCGCAACCTCTGACGCACAAAAGAATATTGGCGAAGAGTCCTACGAATTCAACTTCACCTTCGACGGTGTTGCAACCGACGTTGATACCTTTAATACCGGCGCAACCGTTACCATCGTTCTGCCCTTTACCGTAAAGGACGAGGACAACGTTAAGACCTTTGTAGCAGTTGATGCTGATGAGGTTGACGTTGTAGCTACCGCAACCACCGTTGAGTTCAACGCTCCTCACTTCTCTACAGTTAAGCTCTTCTACAAGTACCGCGTAACCGTTATGGATACCCAGTACGTAGTAGACGGCATCGCTGCAGATAGACTCCCCGCAATCGTGGGCGGTCCTCTCGTAGTGTTCAAGAACACCGAGGGCAACGCAATCAACGGCTTCTATGCACCCGGCGATCAGATCAAGGGTACATACGAGGTCAGCAACCTGCCCACCGGCTTGGTATACGATAAGCTGATGTTCAACGGCACCGAGTTCACCGGCACCTTCACAATGCCCGCAGAGCCCGTAACCGTTACCAGCGTTCTCAAGACCGTTACCTACACCGTTCATTACTTTGTAAACGGCGCAGCTTACAGCACCACCTCCTACACCATCTTCACCGCACCCACCGCAGAGTCCCTGACCGGCGTTGTTCCCACAGGCTTTGAGGGCAATGCAGATTACTACTGGTTCGGCAAGGATGCCATCACCGCAGACACTCTCTTTGACGGTAACTTCTATCTGTTCTGGATCGATCCTACCGAAACCAAGATCACCGTTGAATTCTACGATGAAGCGACTGTATTCCTGGCGTCCTACGAATATACCGTTGCCGAGTGGTCGAACACCTACTTTGCAACTTTGAAGAATACCATTGAAGCAGACAGCGGCCTTGTTGGCTACGATTGGAAGGATGCTTCCGATAAGAGCCTTGCAGGATACGATCTCGCAGCATTCCTTACCGCCGCTCTCGGAAACGGCAACGTTCTTGAATTCCGCGGCTTTAAGGTTCAAAATCAACACAACGTATTCGTTGACGGCGACGTAACCGTAGATAAGAACTCTGCACTCGCAGGTGAGACTGTTACCGTTGTTGGCAACAAGAACGGCTACACCACCAACTTCAAGGTTTACACCACTATTGACGGTACCCAAAGAGGAACCGAGGTTGAGGTTGTTGACGGCAAGTTCATCATGCCCGATTCCAACGTTATCATCGTTGTTACCGGCTACACCGCAAACTCCGTTACCTACATCGATAAGAACGGCAACGAGACCAGCGGTACCTATGGCGACGTAAACCAAATCGTCATCACTGTTCCCGCAGGCTCTACCCTGCACACCAACATGATGCCCGAGGGCAGCATCGGCAAGCTTTCCGAGGCTCCCGCAGGTCTGGTTCTGGTAAGCGCAGTTCGCACCGAGGACGGTTCTCTCGTTCTTACTTACCAATACACCTTGACCGAGACCGTTGATGAGCAAGCGTTCATCGCACAGGTTCAGGGCTTCATCAAGACCTCCGAGTACGGCGTTGTTACATACGTTGTAAACGGCGTTGAGTACGCAACCATGGCAGAGGCTATGGCTAACCTGCCCAAGCGTGCAACCATTGTTGAGTGGGCACAGGTTTCCCCCAACGTTATGATCGCTATCCTTGAGTATCAGACCCTCTCCGTATGGGCTATCATTTGCATCATCCTTGGCGTTCTGCTGCTCCTGGCTGTCATCGCTCTCATCTACGTTCTCCATGTAACCGATAAGATCGGCACCAACTGGCTCACCAAGGTTTGCGTTGCAATCGTTAGCGTATTCTTTGGCTTCTGCATGCTGATCGCAAAGGCTACCCTCAAGATCCTGAACTTCATGGGCATTAAGGATGAAGATATCCTCGAGCCTCTCCCCGCAGAGCCCGTCGACGATATCCCCGTAGTTCTCTACGATCCCAATGCTGCTGAAGAAGGCGAAGACGTTGAGCAAGTTCTCGGCGAAGAGACCGCAACCGAAGAGGCTCCCGCAGAGGAAGCTCCCGTGGAAGAAGCAGCTGCCGAGGAAACTCCCGTAGACGATGCAATTCCCGTAGAAGTCATCGACGAAACCGCAACCGAGGAAGCTCCTGCTGAAGAAGCAACCGAAGAAGCTCCCGTTGAGGAAGCAACCGAAGAAGCTCCCGTTGAGGCGGCAACCGAAGAAGCTCCCGTTGAGGAAGCAACCGAAGAAGCTCCTGTTGAGGAAGCAACCGAAGAAGCTCCCGTTGAGGAAGCAACCGAAGAAGCTCCCGCAGAGGAAGCAACCGAGGAAGCTCCCGCAGAGGAAGCAACCGAAGAAGCTCCCGTTGAGGAAGTGACCGAAGAAACTGCAGAAGAAGCAGTTGAAGAAGAAAAGAAAGACGAATAATCTCCCGTGAGAGTATTCGCTCAATAAAGCATTGGGGAAAACTTCATTCGAGGTTTTCCCCTTTGCCTTCGAGGAATCAAAAAATGAAATTTGCAAAACACTACACTACAAAATGGCACGATACCGATGCCAACCGTCAGCTTCGCCCCTCGGCGCTGGTGACTTATCTGCAAGAAACCGCAAACGAGCATCTCATCCATCTGGGCATCTCGTTGGACGCGCTGCGCGACAGTCACGGTCTTGCTTTCATCTTGGGGAGCATCACCGTGTGCGTTTACAAGCCGCTCTTTTCCAACGAGGAGATCGAGGTACAGACCTGGACGTGCGGCGAGAGGGGATTCCGTCACAACCGTTGCTTTCGCGTTCTGCGGGCAGGGGAGACGGTGGTAGAGGCGACCTCGCAATGGGCGCTGATCAATCTTGCCGACGGCAGTCTTGTCAAAATTGAGGATATGCCTTACCACGTTGAGCCCGAAGCTCCCATCACGCTCCCGAGTTTGCCACCGCGCTTACGGATGCCAAATCTTGCAGACATGGAGCAGCTTGGTGAGCGGCGCATCGTTTACTCGGACATCGACTACAACGGTCATATGAACAACACGCGCTACCCCGATATGCTTTGCGACTTTGTGCCCGATATTCGGGAAAAGCGTGTGAGTGGCATGGTGCTCTCTTATCGCCACGAGGCGGCTTTTGGGCACACGTTGCGCGTTTTTGGCACACCGACCGATGGCGGATATCTGCTTTGCACCGCGCAAGAGGACGGAACGGTTTGCACCGAGGCGTTCTTGCAGTTCTCGGATGCAGCACCCCAAAATTGATTTTTCCTGAAAAAGGAGAACGTTATGAAACCTACCTATAAAATAAAGAATTGGCAGCTCCTAAAGGCGCGCGGTGCCGAGGGGAAGGTCGTGCTCCCCGCAGGCGAATTCGTTGCCATTGGCAAGCGTGCATTCAAGGGCAAGCACAACCAATATATCGAGTCCGTCACGCTCCCCACAGGCGTGTCTGTCATCAAAGCAGAAGCGTTTGCGGAGTGCAAAAACCTGCGCACGGTCATTCTGCCCACGGGTGGCAGCATTGGGCTTTCGCAAGGCGTTTTTGCGGGCTGCACGCGCCTGCGCGAGGTGGCAAACAGCAAGAACGTCAACTCTATTGGCACGCTTGCCTTTGCGGGTTGCGCTTCTCTGCAGCATATCGTGCTTGGTAAGGATCTGCACCGCATCGGCGAGGGCGCATTTTTAGGTTGCCGATCCTTGACCTCTGTCACGCTTCCGTCGAGCTTGCGCGAGGTTGGTGACGGTGCGTTCAAGGATTGTCAAGAGCTTGCTTTCTACACGGCACCCGATACACTTTCGGCACTTTCTGCCGAGATGTTCCTTGGTTGCGTTTCTCTTCGCGAGGCGGTCATCCCCGCGGCAGTAACGGTCATTCCTGACCGCGCGTTCTCAGGATGCCTTTCTCTGCGCGAGGTGAATATCCCTGCGGGCGTTCAGGTTATCGAGGGCGGCGCGTTTGAGAATTGCCGCAAGCTGCACACCGTCCGTATGGAGCTTGGCGTTACCCAAATTGGCGCACACGCGTTCGATAATACACCTGCCTTGCGCGAGGTGTTCGTACCGCACTCGCTCAAAAAGCTCGGCAGAGGCGCCTTTGGAACAGGCAAACGAAAAGACGGCGAAAAGATCACCGTCTGTGTCGAAAACGAATATATGGTGCGCCGTATGAAGCGTCTGCTTGCCCTTTGCGGCTCGGCAAAAT
>JAZNYU010000065.1:0-2791 GCA_045594605.1 Eubacteriales bacterium | reverse complement strand
CTGCGGGGCTGCCTTCTTCTTTGTCAACAGCGGCGCATTTTTCGCAGGTGCAGTATTCGCCGCTATCGTTTTGCGAGATGGAGACGATGTTGATAGCCGGATCCTGTTGCAGGATTCTCCGCACGTTCCGTATGGCGGTCTCGAGGTTTTTGGGGTCAGAAAGGCAGGGGTTGGGGGACATATTGTTGCCGGTTTCTGTCAAGCGACCAATGGTGTGCACAAACAGATTTCCGTAGTACCAAGTGCCGCCCATCTTTTGGGGAATATAGTCGTTTCCGTTCATGCCGACCTTAACGTTCCAAAGCGCGGCATCCTCGTCGCCGGCGCAAAACCAGTTGGAAAAGCGATATTCAAAGTACGGGGAGTAAGAGAGCAGATTGCCATCCTTGAGCACGATGTCACTCTTTGGAATGACCTCAAGCTCGGGGGTAAAGTACCGAACACCGGCATAGGCCTCCAAAAAGCGATATACGCCATACAGCACGCCGCGCTCTCCGCCACCGCGAATGGTCAGGGATGCCTCCTCGCCCGAAAGCGTTGCATCAATCAAGAACGCGTCATTCTCAAGTGTGGGATCGTGATAAAGGATGATGGGGAAGGCGTCAGCGGTGACGGTAACGCCCTTTTTGCGCAGATAAGAGGTCAGCTCTCTGCCTGCAAAGGTCTCGGTCACGCTCTCGCCCGTAATCACGGTGGCGCGCTTGAGAACCCCTGTCTCGGTGACGTCGCCCTCATAGAGCGGCGGTTCTATTTTCTCACCACCGTTGGGCGTTGTGACCTCAGGCGTGGTCTCCTCAGGGGTAGTCACCTCGGGAGTTGTGATTGTCGGAGTTGTGATATCAGGCGTTGTTGCTTCGGGGGGCGTGCTGTTGCAGCCCGACAAAAGGGCGGGGAGCAACATTGCCGCAAGCAAGAGCAAGACGATCGGCTTTTTCATAAGGTCTCCTTTCATAAAGAAAAACAAAGCGAAACACTACCTTTATTATAACAACAAGAGGGGAGGGAGTCAATAACCCGTTGGTTGATTGCTTGTCAACCGCGGATTGATAAGGCAGATTCGCTTTCTCTTATATAGTGTCAAAAAATGCAAAAAGGTTTGTGCCTTTTTGCATTTTTTGATTCAGAAATTTATTCTTCGGCGGGATAGAGGTCGGGGAACATCTGATCCAGCGGCTTGTTGTTTTTGTCACTTTCCGCCCAGCGGATGCCGTAGCCTTTTACGTCTGCAACAAATTGTGCACAGGCCTCGTCATTGGGATGGAGCAGGAGTTGAATGTAACGCCATTGCAAACGAGAACGCTGGACGTATTCGAGGCGGTCGCCCGCAAGTTCTTCGGCGGTGTTCCACCAAGCTTCAATATCTGCCTCGTGTTCGAGATACTCGGCTTTGGTAATGGAGTTCAGCGGAGCTTCGTAAATGTTGATGCAACTACCCGCGTTTGAAACAAGCTCGGTGGTCAGGTCGATAAAGGCGCGAATGCCTTGCCAACCCTCGCCGTAGTAGGCCTCAAGGAACTCGTCCATGTGCGTGTAGTATTCTTCTTCACTCATATAGGGGTTTTGGATCAGCTTGGCTAAAAGGTAGGCGCGCAATTCTCCAAACTCCCCCGAAATAGATTGGTGGTTGCCTTGTGCGAACATACCGCGCGCACCGTTTTCGTGGTAAAATCTCATGTTCTCACGAATGGCACCGAAGTTGGAAAACGGTGCAATGTAATATGCAAAGTTGGTGGTGTAATCCCAAACGTAGATGCGGTCACAGATTTTACCCCACGCAAGCAAGTCCGGCAAAAACTCCTTCGTTCTTGTCCATTGAATGCCATTGGGGCCCGCGACATCGGGACACTCGGTCATGGGGTGCATAAAGCAGACGCGAATGGAGCACACGCGAATGCAAACATTCTCACGCGGAACGATGCCCACGGGCGGTGTTTGCGTATAGTTATAAGCCAGCGTATCAATAATGAGGTTGGGGTAATCTTCTTCTAACTCCGCGGCAATTCTGTTTACAAATTCAAGCATATTGCCTGCGGTTCCACCCTCCTCGTAGTTATTGGCATCACGGGTGTACTTGGCATAAGAAGCCAAGCAATCATCGCATTTGCAGTATTCGTTTTTGTCATTTTGCGAAACGGATACGATGTTGACAGTGGGATCTTCTTCGAGAACCTTGCGCAAGTTTTTGATAACTGTCTGATAAACTTGCTCGCTGGAAAGACAGGGGTTGGGGGAGAGGGAGGTGCCCGTTTCGCTCAACCAACCAAGCGTGTGAACAAACAAATTGCTGCCGTAACCGACCTTGCCGCCAATCTCGGGGGTGAGACCGCCGTAGCCGTTGAGGCCGTTTTTCACGCCCCAAAGAGGGTCCTTTTGTGCGCTGTGCCAGCTTGTGTGGCGGTACTCAAAATAAGGTTCGTAGGCAAGCAGGTTGCCGTCGTGCAGAACGATGTCGCCCTCGGGAATCTTTTCAAGCTCATAGGTGAAATAGCGAACGCCTGCATATTTCTCCAAGAAATTATAAACGCCATAGAGCACGCCGCGCCCGTTGCCACCGCGAATGGTCATAGAGGCTTCCTCTCCTTGGAGGACAGCATCGATCGAGAAGCAGTCATCGCCAAGCGTTTCATCAATAAAGAGGATGATGGGGAAGCCGGCATCGGTGATGGCGACGTTTTTCTTTGTCAGGTAAGCGGTAAGCTCCTCGCCTGCAAAGATCTCGTTTTGGCTCTCACCCGTGGTGACGGTTGCGCGCACAAGAACGCCGTCAACAACGCCGTTGTCAACTTCAGGG
>JAZNYU010000064.1:0-5245 GCA_045594605.1 Eubacteriales bacterium | reverse complement strand
CGGCTCACGGAAAAGTTACACGCGCTTCGCTTCATGGCGGCAACGCCGCCGCTTCATAGAAGCCGCAAGGCTTCTGCTTCATATTCGCATAGCGAATGCTTCATTGACAAAGCTTTGAATTTATGATATAATTATTTCAACAAATAATCATAAAACCTCTGGACTTCTCGCAATCTTTCGGTATACTGTGTGTACCCCCGAAAAAGCGCAAAAATGACAGACCCGGAGCCAGAAAGGAGAGTAAAAATGAAGCGCATAAAATCAACCTTTATCGTTCTTTCACTCATTATTTTTATTTTCACCTTTTCCTCTTGCCACCAAACACCGCCCGAAGATCTGGAGCTGCCGGGCGAGGATTGCGTAATGGTCTACACCATATCCGAGAATGAATATATCCGTATTTTGTATAATAGCAATTCCCCATTTCATCTCCGTGGTGAATGGATAAAGGGAGATAAGACAGAAGCGGTTTATTTGGAGCACTACCTCAAGCCTTCTACTTTTGCCGGCGGCGACGGTGGGCTGATTTGCGACATTGAAATATTCGATCCTACGAAAAAAGACCACGTTCATTCAAGCTACTGCAACCATACATACAGCTTTGAAAAAGGTGCCATGAATTCCTCTTATCTGATCAATCCCAAAACCGAAGAGAAAATTCCGATCGCGCTTTCGATAGATAAGAATTTGGATTTTTATTTCAGCTGGGTTTCTCAAACCTATATCGATTTTTTCAACACGAATAATACCATTTACAAGGAAGAAACTCAAAGCTTTTGGTATGATTTTGCATTACAGCAGGGCGAGTGGACGGTAAACGGTACCGCCGTTCCCATCAGAATGGAGTTCACAGGTGTAACGCCCGCCAACGTAACGCTGCGTGTCTTCGATATTTCTGGGAAACAAGAGAAAGAGATCCTTTTTGCCCGTGGCGAGCTCACAGACGAAAACACATTTATTTCGCAGGATTTGTCGGGAACAATGTTCTATGAGGGCACGGTAACCGAAATAACAATTATAAAAGCAAGTAAGCAAACAAACCAGTAATTAAAAGGCACCCAAAAGGGTGCCTTTTTGTGTTGGTTGTAGAGGCCGCGGGGAGAGTCCGCGATCTTACGATGCCGTTTTGTATTTTTTCGCTTGCACGCGGTACATTTCGGCGTATTTGCCGTCCTGTGCCATGAGTTCGTCGTGCGAGCCGCTCTCCACGATCTTGCCGCCGTCGAACATGTAAATTCTATCCGCCATGCGCGTGGTGGAAAGACGGTGCGAGATGAAGATGACCGTTTTGCCCTCGGCGTGCCTGAGGATGGACTGATTGAGCTCGTACTCGGCTATAGGATCGAGCGCCGAGGACGGTTCGTCCATAATGATGAGCTCAAACGGTCTTGCAAACACGCGTGCGATAGCGATCTTTTGCGCCTCGCCGCCCGAGAGCCCCACTCCCTCTTTGCTGAACTCGGTGGTGAGCTGGGAGTGAATGCCGTCGGGGAGTTGCTTGAGTTTTTCTTCAAAGGATGCCGCGCGCAGCGCCGAAAGCACCGCTTCTTCATCAGCATCGGTATAGGTGCCGCCCATCACGTTTTCGGCAACTGTTGCTGCAAAAACCTTATAATCCTGGAACACCGCGCCAATGTGCTCGCGGTATTTTTCGGGGTCAAAATCGGTCACGTTGCGGCCGTTGTAAAGGATCTCACCGCTCGTGGCGTCATAAAGCCGCATCAAAAGCTTGATGAGCGTGGTCTTGCCCGCGCCGTTGTAGCCAACAAAGGCGACCTTTTCTCCCTTTTTGATCTCCAGATCAAGCCCCTCTAAGGTCTTTCTGTCATCCTTGGTAAAGGGATAGACAAAGTCGAGGTTTTTCACCGTCAGCGACTCGAATGCGGGGACGTTGGTCTCCTCTCCCTTGATCTTGGGCTGGTATTGGATAAAGGTCTTTACCTTTTCGATGTAGAGACTGTGCTCGTGGAATTTGTTGATGTAGTTGCCAATATCATCGAGCGTGTAGTAGAGCTTGTGGCTGGCGCTGATGCTTGCGGAAAAGCTACCCAGCGACAGGGTAGCATCGGTGATGTAACGCACCACCAGATAGCTTGTAATGCCCACAGAGGGCATCAGGTAGACGAGAAGGTCCGAGAGAATCCAAAGACCTAAATACTTTTTTTGATACTTTTTGCTGCAGGCAATGAGCTCCTTGTTGGTCTTTTGATATTCATCTTGCAAGTGCTCAGCAATGCCGCCGTGGCGCAGCTCTTTTGCGTAGTCGGGCATATAGAACACGCGGCGGAAATAACCGATCTTACGCCAGATGGGGTTTGCCTCCAGGTTGTGCTTATAGCCGATTTTGTTGAGGCAGGTTTTGACAACAAAGCCGAGAACGACTGATGTGAGCAGGATCAGGGTGACCACCCAATCCATTGAGGCAAGGAGTCCCAGCACCGCCGCACTTGAGGTGACGCGGTTGATCATAATGCTGAAGCACTCCACAATGTTCGCCGTACGTCCGTCAGACTCGCGGATCGCCCAGATGAAATCGTTGTAGAATTCGGGGTCATCGTAGCAGCTCTGGTCAAGCTCGCGTGCCTTTTTGTAAAGCTCGTTTTGAATGGTCTCGTGCAAGGTCAGCTTTGCGCGCGGGAAGAAGACGTCGTAGCGCCATTTGTTAAAGAGCTCAAACGCCGCGTTGTAGCCCGTGACGAGCAGGATCCAGAAAAGGACCTCCCTAAAGTCGGTTCCCTTCTCTATGGCGTCAAAGATGTACTTGGTAAAGAGGATACCGATAACGTGCGACGCGCCGCGTCCGAGTGCCTCAACAACCGTGATAACGGCATACATGGGCGTGTATTTGAACACGAATTGCAGCATGAACCAAAGGTTTTTAACAACCCTGACGGGATTGTGCCGCTCCTTCTTTTTCTCTTCGGTTTCCGTTTTTTGTTTTTGCTTCTTTTCTTTCTTTTCTTTCTTTTTCATATTATGCCGTCACCTCCTTTTTGTCAAGATAGGTATCTGCCTGCTTGTGCCACATATCGGCGTATTTGGCGTCAAGAGCAAGCAGCTCTTTGTGCGTTCCCTGTTCAATGATCTGTCCGTTTTCAAACAGATATACGCGGTCTGCCATGGTGGCGCTGGAGAGGCGGTGCGAAATGAAGATGACCGTCTTCCCTTGGCACGCCTCGAACATATTGCGGTACATTTCCTGCTCGGCAATGGGGTCAAGTGCCGAGGTCGGCTCGTCCATAATGACGATCTCCTGCCCGCCTGCAAAGAGTCTTGCTATCGAGATCTTTTGCGCCTCACCGCCCGAGAACATTGCGCCCTCTTTGTCAAACTCGCGCGTTACGGTGGTGTCAACACCGCCGGGCAGAGATTCGATCTTTTCAGAAATCCCCGCCTTTTGGAGCGACGCCTTGACAATTTCGCGGTCCTCGTCGGTGATGTTGCCGCGCAACATGACGTTCTCGGCAACGGTGGTAGCAAAGAGGCAGTAGTCCTGAAAGACGGTGCCAAAGAGCGCGCGGTAGGACGAGAGACGGTAGGTTTTGATGTTCTCACCGTTGACAAGGATCTCACCCTCGTCGGGGTCATACAAGCGCTGCAAGAGCTTGATAAGCGTGGTCTTGCCTGCGCCGTTGTGACCGACGATGGCGATCTTTTCCCCCGCCTTGACCTCAAAGCTAACACCTGCGAGAGCGGGCGTTTTTTGTCCCTCGTAGGAGAAGGTCATATTCCGCAGCTCCAGCTTTTCAAAAGCAGAAACAACGGGCGCATTTTCGTCCTCGGCAATGCGCACCTCGTACTCTAAGAACTTGCGCAGATTGTCGACGTAGAGCGAGTTTTCGTCCAATTTGAGGAACACGTTGCCCATATAGTTGATGTTGCCCGCAACGTTGCTGATGGAGTTGATGACCACAAAGCAGTCGCCAATGAGCATGTTTTTGAGCACCAGCGTTTTAAAGGAAGCCAAGAGGACCGTGCCCGAATAGACCAGCACGTTGTAGATAACGTCATACAGATAGCGGTAGAGCATGACCTTGTAGCCGTACTTGTGAATGTTCTCCTTGAGCTCGGCTACGCTGTTGTGCATACGCTCGTACATAACCTTCCACATCTCGCTCAGGCGCATCTCCTTAGAGAAGTCCTTGAGGTAAAAGGTGCGGCGCACGTAGTCGCGCTGTCTGCCAACCTCTTTGTTGCGCATATCGTAATCGTAGCGGAGACGGTTGCGTTTTTTGCCAATGAGGAGCGTGCAAATAACAGGCGCGAGCGCGATGAGAATGAACACGGGGTCGATGGTAAGAATCAATGCACCTGTGGCGCCGACGTTGACAAGCACCCAAATCACACCTGTAATGTTGTTCATAACGGAATAAGCGCGGCTGGTTGCTTCATCCGCCGCTTTGATATAGGTATCAAAAAACGCGGCGTTCTCGTAGCAGGCAAGGTCGACCTCGACCGCCTTTTTTTGCATAATGCTCTGGAAATAACCGTTGACAGTGTGGTATTTGATGTTGAAATAGCATGCCGAGACGTTTTGAAAGAGCATTTCCAAGACGCAAAACGTGATCATGCACCCAAGCGTTACCAGAATGCTATCCAGCGCAACGCCCTCTTGCAGCGCGTTGAGTGCGTACATATAAAGATAAGTACCCGTCAGAAAGGAGCGGACCGCGCCCACGATTGTAGTGATCAGGTCGAGAATAAACACCCCGGGGCAGGCTTTGATCAAAAGCCTGAGCATATAAACGTTGTTTTGAAACGTTCGCCGCCAATTGATCTTCTTTTTTTCTTGTTTTTCTGTTGTTTGCTTTTCTGTTTTTCGTTTTTTCATTGCGTTGTATCACCTCTTGTCCAAATGCTGTAAGTCCTCGTTTATATAGTGTGGAAAAATGCAAAAAGGTTTGCCGTTTTTGCAAATTGTGGAGAATTTTCTTCTTTTTTCTTTTTCGTCTCATACTAAAAGTATAGTACAGCTGTGAGCAAAAGTCAATAAACCGTTGGTAGAACCGATATCTTATCATTTGTAAAAAAATTGATGCTTGGTTGTGAATTTGTTGTTGCTTTTTGTAAAAACCTGTGCTATACTGTTAAGGCAAGCTATTTTTTTGATTGTTTGGCTCAAAAGGAGACCTTTATGGATACTGTCTTTTTTGTTTTTGAAATTCTTGGCGTGATCGCGTTCTCTCTCTCGGGAGCCTTGACCGCAATGAAAAAGGAAATGGACATTTTTGGCGCGTGCGTGCTG
>JAZNYU010000063.1:0-4022 GCA_045594605.1 Eubacteriales bacterium | reverse complement strand
ATTAGGTAAGGTCACTTGCAGACTACAAGTTTGATAGGTCGGAGGTGTAAGCACAGTAATGTGTTCAGCTGACCGATACTAATAGACCGAGGGCTTGAACTTCGTGTTCAAGATTCTACTAAATTGTGAGTTTCGCTTAACACAACATCGATTCTTTTATTCGATTTTCTATGATCATAAGCATCATGTCAAAAGTGGAGGCAAAAGTCTCTGCTTTTTTTATTTTTAAATGCTTTTTGGCATATGTAAATGCTTTGTAAACGCTGTAAAGAAATTGTAAAAAGGGCAGAGATTTTAACATCTCTGCCGTTTTTTGTGATATAATACAAGCATATACTATTTGTGTGGAGGTATCGACATGACATCTTTTGAAGCGGGGTTTCCTCGTTCCTATCTTGAAAAAGGAAGTAGCAGTGGGAAATATCTTTCTTATCCATTTGTGCGTTCTATCTTTGACCAAATGATGCAAACCGCAGTTCATATGTTAAAGGATGCACCTAAAACGGGAATGACGCAGGTGATTGTCCTATTGACCTCAAAGGGAAAGGAATACAGTGCCATCATAGAAGATGTTTTATCCGAAGATAAGATTTCCGAGAGGGCGTTGATTAAAGAGATGTGCAAGGACAATGACACAGAGCTTCGTTATGTGATGGCAGTTTGGAAAACGAGCAGCGGTGTTGATATGCCTTCGTATGATTTTCGCAAGATGCTTTGCTGTATGAATCCCGAAAATAAAAATGCAGCTATCTTTATGAATGAAACAGCAAATTATACTGTTGTTCCTTTGGGGGCAACAATGGCAAATTTTGATTTTTTGAATGAGGAAGATGATATTTTTCACTAAAAAAGGCGGAGCAAATGCTCCGCCTTAATTGTTTTTAATTATTCAGCTTTGTTCTTTTGATCTGCAACAACCTTTGCGGTGATGTTGCCGGGAACTACGTCATAGCCGGTTACCTTGAACTCGAAGGAGCCGCGGCCCTGAGACATTGCACGCAGGATGATGGGGTAATCTGTCAATTCTGCCTTAGGAGCAACTGCCTGAACGGTGGTGTAGCCCTTCTTGTTGGTGCAAGCTTCCATACCCATAACGCTACCGCGACGCTTGTTGAGGTCACCCATAACGTCACCAACGAGTCCTTCGGGAACGGTGATGTTGAGGTCGCCAACAGGCTCGAGAAGAACGGGACCTGCAAGCTCGAGAGCCTTCTTGTAAGCCAAGGAAGCAGCGGTCTTGAAGGAAAGTTCATCGGAGTCAACTGCGTGGTAAGAACCGTCGTAGAGGTCTGCAGCGAGGTTGGTCATCGGGAAGCCGTAAGCACCCTTTGCCATAGAGTCCTGGATACCCTTTTCAACTGCGGGGTAGAAGTTCTTCGGAACAGTACCGCCAACTACGGATACGGTAAAGGTGAGGCCGTCCTCTTCGCCGGGACCGAACTTCATCTTAACGTGACCGTACTGACCGGAACCGCCGTTTTGCTTCTTGTGCTTACCTTCAACGTCAACAAACTTGGTGATCTTTTCACGGTAAGCAACGGTAGGTGTATCAAAGCGGATGTTGAGGCCGAAGCGGGACTTCAGTCTGGAAGCGAGAACTGCCAGGTGCATGTCACCCAGACCGTAAATGAGCAGCTGCTTGGTCTCTGCATCGTTTTCAAACTTAATGGTGCAATCTTCTTCTACCATCTTTGCAATACTCTGGGAGATCTTGCCCTCGTCGCCTCTGGAAACAGGGATCATAACCTTGGAGAGGTAAGGAGTGGGGTATACGATGGGAGCGAATGCAAGCTTTTTGGAGAGGGTGAGAGTGTCGTTGGTGTTGGTGTTGTTGAGCTTTGCAACCATACCGATATCACCGCAAGCGAGCTCTTCAACCTCGGTTTGCTTCTTGCCCTTAACGGTGTAGATGTGAGCAAACTTTTCGTTGTCGCCGGTGGTGTTGTTGTAGAGGACCATATCTCTCTTAACAGTACCGTTCATAACCTTGAAGAAGGACATCTTACCAACGAAGGGGTCTGCAACGGTCTTGAATACGAACAGTGCGGTGTCGCCTTCGGGATCGATCTCAACGGTGCCTTCGGTCAGTCTTTCGGTCTTCTTTGCGGTGTGACGGGGGAAGGAGCCTGCAATGTTATCCATCATAGTCCAAACGCCCCACAGCTTGCTTGCTGCGCCGCAGAATACGGGAACGATGTCGCCGTGAACGATACCGGTGTGAACAGCGTTGATAGCCTCTTCGGTGGTGATCTCTTCGCCGTCGAAGTACTTCATCATCAGCTCTTCATCGGTGCCTGCAACTGCTTCCATCAGCATGTCGCGGTACTTTTCAACGTCTGCTGCAGAGTCAGCGGGAATATCCTCGGTGGAGTGACCGCCGTTCTTATCAAATACGTGAGCCTTTTGCTCAATGAGGTCGATAGCGCCGATTACTTCGCCACCCTTAATGAGCGGGATGGTGAGGGGGCATACGTTCTTACCGAAGGTCTCGGAGAGAGAGTCGAGAACGCGACCGAATCTTGCTTCGTTATCGTCAAATTTGTTGATGAAGAATGCCTTGGGCAGCTTTGCCTGGGTTGCATAATCCCAAGAAAGCTCGGTACCAACCTCGATGCCTGCCTTGCCGTCAACAACGATTACGGCACTGTCGGCAACGCGGGTAGCCTGCAGAACTTCACCGGAGAAATCCAAGTAACCGGGGGCATCGATGACGTTGATCTTAACATTCTTCCACATCAGGGGAGCGATAGAAGCGGAAATAGAGATGTGGCGAGCAGCCTCCTCGGGGTCGTAGTCGCAAACGGTGTTTCCGGCGCCAACGTTGCCCAAGCGGTCGGTCTCTTTTGCAATATAGAGCATTGCCTCAGCCAGGGTGGTCTTTCCGGAGCCGCCGTGACCCAGCAATGCGATATTTCGAATGTTCTTTGTTTCAATCTTAGCCATGGTAATATACCTGTTTTGTAATACCTTTCGTTTGTTCTCCGGCGCCAAAAAAGCCGGGTTCTCTTCTATTATACTATATCCCTCAATTTTTTTCAAGTGGATTTTCCAACTTTTTCACCGAGAGGATGTAAAAAACAAGCCCTGATTTTTGTGCAGTTTGCACACATCAGGGCAGGTTGAAAAAGGTGATGGCGTTTTGATAAGTTTGCTCTGCTGCCTCCCGGGGGGAGCAGTTCCAGATCTGCGCCAAGGTCTCTGTGACGTAGGTGAGGTATCCCGAGTGGTTGAGCTTGCCGCGATTGGGGTGCGGAGCGAGGTAGGGGGCGTCGGTTTCGATGAGCAATTGGTCGCGCGGAACGGCGCTCGCAGCCTCGCGCACGCGTGCGGCGTTGGTGAAGGTAAGGGTGCCTGAAAAGGAGATATACCACCCTCTGCGTGCCAGCTCGTGCGCCATCTCACGGGAGCCGCTGTAGCTGTGAAAAACGCCTTTGACGTTCGGGTGTCGCAGGACGGTTTCAAAGCAATCGCCGTGCGCCTCGCGGTCGTGAATGATAACGGGTAGGGAAAGCCTTTCGGCAAGCTTCATCTGCTCGTCAAAAAAGAAGGCTTGCAGATTTTTGTTCATCGGGATCCTGCCGTTGTCGTAGGACTGCCAATGGTAGTCAAGACCGATCTCGCCAAGGGCGACGATCTTGTTGGCTTTTCTTCTATCGGCATTCTCAAGCAGATGGGAAAGCTGGGTAAGAGCCGCTTCGGAGTCGGTGATAAAGTGACAATCCTCGGGATGAATGCCAACGGCGGCGTACATTTTTTCATAGCGAGCCGCCTGCTTGATGACGGCTTGCGCGTTTTGGAGATTGGTGCCCACGTTGACGATTCCTGCAACGCCATTTGCAAAGACGTCGCAGAGAACGGCATCGGCGCCACCCTCGACCGCCTCGAATTTTTTATCAAAATAGTGCGCGTGTGTGTCAAAAATGCGTTCCATCGGGCAAAAATCTCCCTTCATAGCGTTGCATTTATTATACTCTTTTTGGGCGGGTTTGTCAAGATAAAAGGAGTGGTTTGTTCTTCTTTTG
>JAZNYU010000062.1:0-5746 GCA_045594605.1 Eubacteriales bacterium | reverse complement strand
ACGGCGGCGTCAAGGAAGTTCTTCAGGAACTCTGGCGGCTCTTCGCCGTTGACCGAAACGAACTTCGGCTTCGCCGAAGGCTTATCGCCGTCATCTTCGGACGGCGAATCGCCGTTTGCCGCCGCAAGACATTTCTTGCAGACGTACAGCTCCTCATCTTCGCCATTCTCGTCCTTGCGGTGTTCGTCTATTTAAGACAAATGAAGAGACAGTAATTGAAAAAGAATGCGGGGAAACCTTTTTTGAGAAAAAGGTTTCCCCGCACGCTTCTTAAATTTTAAACGCCATCGCTCTACCGATGGGTTCGGTTTTGGTAATCCGTCCAAGTTTTTCGAGCACGTGGACGGCGGAATAGGCATCGCGTCCGCGCAAGCCCGTCTTTTGCGAGAAGTCTTTGACGGTGAACGGAGACGGCAGATCGTTTGGCAAAAAGACGGAAAAATCGTCAGGTGAAGAGAATTCAACCTCGCCCAAGAGGGCAAGCGGCATTCGCTCGTAGAGTCGCGCGCCGCGCTTGCGGTTATCCTTGCGACCTGAAAGTGTGCGAAAATCCTCTTCCTCAACCATCAACAGGCGAAAGCGCAGTCGCTCGTTGCCAAGGTATGGGAGCAGGCAATAAAGCTCGGGCAAGAGGTGAATGGCGCGCTCGCGCTTGGGCGACTTTTTGCGCGGTGTGACCTCTCCCGTTTTGGCATCCACCCACGTCACCCATCGTGTGACCGAAATCGGGTGGACGACCGTCACGGTGCAATCGGTGTTTTCGATGTAATGCGCTATCTTCTTTTTCATCGGGTAAAACGCACCCGTTTGCACCTCGTAAACGTCATTTCCAATGCGCACGTCCGAGACATAGCCCGTATCCAGCACGCCGACCTCGTGATAGATGTGATCCTCTGAGAGGTATCGTTTGATAATGGCGTGCATGCGTTTTTCACCAAGCGTACCGATGCCCTCGTCGCCCGATCCGCGCGGAGCGGACGCAGCCTCTCGGCAGAGACGGTCAAAGCGCGCCTTGTGTGCATTATTGACGGTGTATAGAATATCCTGATATTTCATTGACGGTCTCCTTTCGCGGAAATTTTATCAAAACATAACAAATATGCAAAAAGCGCATACTATCCTCAAAAAAAGCAAACGAAGGAGAGAAGGTATGCAAAAGGAAAACTCGCTTTTGCGGCGTTTGTTTTGGGGATATGCAAATTTGTTTTGGGTATTCTTTTTTGGCAGCATCCTCGGATTTGTGATAGAGGGGCTTTGGCACATTGTGCTCGCGGGTACGTGGGTCGATCACTCCGCCACTGTTGTGGGGCCCTTTTGCATCGTTTACGGTGTGGGTGCGGTTGCGGTGTTTGTGGTGGCGCGCTTTTTGCCCCGCCGCTCGATCGTGCTGCAGTTTTTGGTGTTTGCCCTCACGGGTGGCGCGGTGGAGTATTTTACAAGTTTGTTTCAAGAGCGCACCTTTGGCTCGGTCTCTTGGGATTATTCCTCGCACACGCTCAACCTTGGCGGTCGCGTCAGCGGACAGATGGCGATCTTGTGGGGATTTCTCGGTATGGTGTTCGTCGGTTTGATCTACCCCACCCTTGCGCGCCTTTTGCGACGGATGCACACACGTCGGTGGCATATCTTTTGCGTTGCGTGCTCGGTTTTTATGGCGTTTAATTTAGCCATTTCGGCATCTGCCATTTTTCGCTGGAAGGAAAGAGCCGCTGCCCTGCCCCCATCAAACAAGTGGGAAGCCTATCTTGATAAAACCTATCCCGACACGCATATGGAATACGTTTACTCTGATATGCATTTTCGCTGATCCCTTTACAAAAATAACTGCCACAGCACAATATTATAAAAAGCCTCCCTTGTGTAAAGGGAGGTGGCATTTTCGCAAGAAAATGACGGAGGGATTGTCAAAAAGCGAAAATACTTATCAAAACAATCCCTCAGTCTCGCATTCGCTCGACAGCTCCCTTTACACAAGGGAGCCTTTATTATCTTGCGCCTTACTTACGGATCAAAAACGATTTGTACTTGTTATTTTTTATTCCTCCAAGAGCTGCACAACGTCAAAGTCGATGGAGTAGACCACCTTTGCCGCCCCGTCGATGGGGAGCGCGATCTTAGAGTTGACCTGGCGCGTACTGCCGGGCTCGAGTCCGTCAAGCACCCACTCGCTGCCGCCGCCAAGAATTTTGTTTTGTGCGGAGAGGAACTGATAATGCAAGGTCATGGAGCGCAACGGGACGTCATATTTGCCCGTCATGTTGCCCGAGAAGTGCATCCCCTCGCCGTTTTTGCGCAAGCGGAGCTCGGAGAGAGATACGTGCTTCATAATAGGCGTTTGCAGCTTCAGGTGCGCCGCCGCCTTTGCCGTTGCCGAAAAGCTTGCCACCGCGTTGCCGCGAATCTTGCGCGTAACGCCGTAGTGATAAATGGCACCCGGGTCAAGCGACTCAAGCTTATCGCCAATGGTGGTAATCACCTTGCCGTCCTTATCCTTGAGCACGATATCCAGCTGGATACCGCGCGCCAAACGGTCAAGATTGGGGTTTTCAATGTCAACACCGAGGGAAAGATAATAGGTATCCTGCTCTCTCTTGCCTGCACTGCCCCCAAGGGCGCGTACCTTCAGGGGGAGCGGCTCGGGATCAGGCTCGGCGGTCAGATCGTCGAGCATTTGACGGAAGGAGTCGTAATAGCACCACGTGTAGGTGGCATCGGGGTTGCGATCCTCCATGTAGGCAAACTCCATCAGGCAGACCGTAAACAGGCGCAGGTATTGCATGACCTCACCGATTTGTCCCGCATCAATGCCGAGGGCAAGAACGGTAGCCCAATAGGAGCCGTCAAGCGCGGTAAAGCGGTTGCTGTATTTTTGCGCGTATGCGCGATATTCACGGCTCGTGCGGTCGCGGAACGCCAAAATCATTGCCGAAACGGTTTCAGGGTCAATGACCTTGCCGCAGGCGTGACGGTAGAAATTTTCGGCAGTTTCAACGTCCCACCCTTGGGTATGCGCCTCGGAAAGGAGCGCAAAGGAAAACTGCTCGTGCATATTCAAATCAGGCACCAGCGTGCAAAGATCCAGTTGTCTTTCCTCGTTGATGATAAAGGGCGTGGAAAGAAAGTCCGCTATATCGCGCACGACCTCGCCTATGCCTTTTCCAACCGCGTTTTGAAATTCTGTTTCCATACGTTGTGCCGCCTTTCTCTTTTTCCTGCAATTGGAGCGCTTTTTTTTTGCAAAAAAGAGGCAACTCCTCTTGAAAATCCTGAAACAAAGTAGTATAATAAGTATTACTTACATTATACATCATTTTATCCGTTTTGACAAGTCCTTTTTTTGACATCGCAAAAAAACATTTAAAAGGCAAGACGGAAGCGCGAAAGGACTATCTCATGTATCGCATTTTAGAAAAGCAAAGCCTGAATGCACAGGTTACAAAAATGAAAATATACGCCCCCGCCGTAGCCAAAAAAGCCGCGCCGGGGCAATTCGTCATTCTGCGCTCGCACAAGGACGGCGAAAGACTGCCCCTGACGGTTGCCGATTACGACCGTACCGAAGGGAGTGTAACGGTGATCTTTCAGGTCGTTGGCGCAGGCACCGAGCGACTCAACCACTTGAATGTGGGCGATTCCCTTTCGGATTTTGTCGGCCCTCTTGGCAACGCAACGCACCTTGACGGGCTGAAAAAGGTCGCCGTTGTTGGCGGCGGCGTTGGATGTGCCATTGCCTACCCCGTTGCCAAAGCACTGTTTGAGCGCGGCACCGAGGTGCACGCCGTTGTGGGCTTCCGCAACCGCGAATTGGTCATCCTTGAAGAAGAGTTCAAGTCACACTCCTCCAAATTCGTTCCCGTCTCGGATGACGGCTCGTGGGGCGAGAGAGGTCTTGTGACCAATGCTTTGCGCGCGCTGATTGAGGGCGGCGAGCAATACGACGAGGTCATTGCCATAGGCCCCTTGCCGATGATGAAATTCGTCAGCTTGCTGACAAAAGAATACAACATCCCCACCGTTGTTTCGATGAACCCCATCATGATCGACGGCACGGGTATGTGCGGCGGCTGCCGCCTGACTGTGGGCGGAGAGGTCAAATTTGCCTGCGTGGACGGTCCCGAATTTGACGGTCACCTCGTGGATTTTGACGAAGCCATTGCACGCTCCTCGATGTATCGCCCCACCGAAAGGCAGGCGCACGAGGACACCTGCAACCTCTTTAGAAAGGAGGTCGAGTGATATGGCAAATATGTCCCCAAAAAAGACACCGATGCCCACACAAGAGCCCTCGGTACGCGCGCACAACTTTGACGAGGTCGCGCTCGGCTACACCGACGAGATGGCAGTGCTGGAGGCTGACCGCTGCTTGAACTGCAAAAATCCTGCCTGCGTGGCAGGCTGCCCCGTTGGCATCGACATTCCCGGATTTATTCAAAAGGTTAAGGTTGGTGAGTTTGAAGAAGCCTACCGTATTGTCACCGATTCCAGCTCTCTCCCCGCTATCTGCGGTCGCATTTGCCCGCAAGAGAACCAATGCGAGGGCAAGTGCATTCGCGGCATTAAGGGTGAGGCGGTTGGCATTGGGCGACTCGAGCGCTTTGTGGCAGACCGCCACAACCAAAACGATGCTTCTACCGTCGAGATCCCCACCCAAAACGGACACCGTGTGGCAATTGTCGGTTCGGGCCCTGCAGGGCTTTCCTGCGCGGGTGAGCTTGCCAAGCGCGGATATGACGTTACCGTTTTTGAGGCTCTGCACACCGCAGGCGGCGTGCTTGTGTACGGCATTCCCGAATTCCGTTTGCCCAAGTCCATCGTTGCAAAAGAGATTGCGGGGCTTGAATCCCTTGGTGTCAAGTTCGTTCTCAACACCGTCATCGGCAAAACGTTTACGGTAGAGGAGCTTATGAAGGAAGAAGGCTTTGAGGCCGTATTCATTGGCTCGGGCGCGGGACTTCCCCGTTTTATGGGCATCCCCGGTGAGAACCTCAAGGGCGTGTATTCCGCAAACGAATACCTCACGCGCACCAATTTGATGAAGGCGTATCTGCCCGACAGCACCACTCCCATTCTGCGCGCGCGCCGCGTGGCGGTGGTTGGTGGCGGCAACGTGGCAATGGATGCCGCAAGATGCGCGCTCCGCTTGGGAGCAGATGAGGTCTCAATCGTTTACCGCCGTTCCCTGGCAGAGCTCCCCGCTCGTAAGGAAGAGGTCGAGCACGCCATGGAAGAGGGCGTACAGTTCCGCCTGCTCAACAATCCGCAGGAAATCCTTTCCGACGAAAACGGATTTGTTTCGGGTATGCGTTGCATCAAAATGGAGCTTGGCGAGCCAGACGCCTCGGGCAGACGCTCCCCTGTAGAAATTCCCAATTCGGAATTTGTGCTTGATTGTGATTGCGTGATCATGTCCATTGGTACATCTCCCAATCCGCTGATCAAGTCCACCACAGAGGGACTTGAGATCAACCGCCGCGGCGGAATCGTTGTGGTGGAAGAGACCGGCAAAACCTCTCTTGACGGTGTTTGGGCCGGCGGCGATGCCGTAACCGGTGCTGCAACTGTTATTTCCGCTATGGGCGCAGGTAAAACTGCGGCTAAGGCCATTGATGAGTACTTAATGAACAAATAAGATAAAGGAGTTTAGTTATGGAACAGCAGTTTGATTTTTCCGTGGTAGAGAAGATTGCTGCAGGCTATGGTAAAAACCCCCAGTCCATCATTGCTATTCTGCAGGACATTCAGGAAT
>JAZNYU010000061.1:0-2302 GCA_045594605.1 Eubacteriales bacterium | reverse complement strand
TGTATTCCATTGCTCGTTCCCCCTTTCTTGGTCAAAAAACACTATATATAGTATATTATAACACACATACCTGCAAAATAAAAGGGGATAGCGAAAAATTATGTAATAATTTTTTTGCAAAAACGCTTGCTTTTTCTCTCTGTTTTCGGTATAATGAAAGGTAGAAAAAAGAAGGACTGTAAAGACATGAAAAAAGAAAAAATCTACCGCGTTTTCTCGCATCTGCCCGAGCTTGCAACCGAGCGACTCACACTGCGCAAAATGCTTGTTGCAGATGCTTCCGATATGTACGAATATGCCTCTCGCCCAGACGTAACCAAGTATCTTTCTTGGAATCCGCATCCCGACCGCGACTTTACACGCGAGTACCTCGAATACCTTGGCAACCGCTACTCTGCGGGCATGTTTTACGATTGGGCAGTGGTCTACGAGCCCGACTGCAAAATGATCGGCACCTGCGGCTTTACCGCTTTTTATTGCAATCATGACTGCGCCGAGGTCGGCTACGTCCTCAACCCTGAATATTGGGGGCGCGGCATCGCAGTAGAAGCACTTGAGGCGGTCATCGAATTTGGCTTTGAAAATTTGGGACTCAATCGCATCGAGGCGCGCTTTATGGAAGGCAACGACTCCTCGCGCCGCGTGATGGAAAAGGTGGGCATGACCTTTGAGGGCATCCAACGCGAGGCAATGCTCATCAAGGGAAGCTACGCCAACGTCGGCGTTTGCGCCATCCTCGCCAGCGAATGGAGAGCGAAAAAGGGAAAGAAATGAAGATTATAGACTATTTTACCGCCGAAAACAAGCCCCATTGGCAGGCACAAATTCAAAAGAGCGATTGGTCGGCAGGGGCGTTTTTGCATGACCTATTAAAAGAGGGAACACTCAAATCCCTTGCAGGCGAGCAAACCAAGCTCTTTTTGCTCACAGAGGGGGAGGAATTGATCGCCTTTTGCACCCTTTCCGAAAGAGACGACATTCAACCCACCACCCTCACACCTTGGATCGGGTTTGTTTACACCTATCCCGAGCATCGCGGACATCGCCACGCGCAAAAGCTTTTGCAATTTGCCGAGCAAGCAGCAGCCAAAGAGGGCGCAAAACAAGTGTATATTTCCACCAACCACCAAGGACTCTATGAAAAATACGGCTATACCTATCTTTCCACCATGAACGACGTCAACGGTGAACCCTCTCGTGTGTATGTGAAAAACGTTAAATGAACATAAGAAAGAGGCTATCTTCAAGCGAAGATAGCCGCGTTTTTGTTTTTTATCAATCTTTCTTTTCCTCACCCAGCGAGTCGGTAACGGTAACGGTTGCCGTGCGCTCGTAGCAGGAGAATATCTCGTCGGTGTTTGTGGGGGCAGTCTTTTGTGTCAGCAGGCTGACAACAGGAACCAAAATCAATCCACCCACCATTGCAAATACGCCCGAGAAAAGGGAATTGCGGAAGACGAAGGAAAGCACAGGGATGTTGGCAACGCTGAATACCTTCATCGAAATGAGGAGCTGAACGATCTCAAGACCAACGCCAAACACAAAGGATGTAACAACGGCAGCTTTTGTGGTCTTTTTCCAGTACAAGCCGTAGAGGAAAGGAGCAAGGAATGCGCCCGCGAGCGCACCCCAAGATACACCCATCATCTGGGCGATCAGCATATTCTTGTTTTGGTACTGCATAATCGCAATCACAGCAGAGATGACGATGAATACCACAATAAATGCGCGGATAATCAGCATTTGCTTTTTCTCATCAAGCGTTTTCTTTTTCTTCTCGCAAAGGGGAGCGATAAAGTCAAGCGTGACCGTCGAGCTACTCGTCAGAACGAGAGAGGAGAGCGTCGACATCGAAGCGGACAGAACCAAAACAATAACGATCGCAATAATAACCGTGGGGAGCGTGGAAAGCATTGTGGGAATGATCGCATCAAAGTCACCCTTTGCAACGGCATCGCTTACGTCATAGAGACGACCAAAACCGCCAAGGAAGTAGCATCCACCTGCAACGATAACGGCAAAGACGGTAGAGATGACCGTGCCCTTCTTAATGGCGTCCTCGTCCTTAATGGCGTAAAATTTGCCAACCATCTGCGGCAATCCCCAAGTACCAAGAGAGGTCAAAAGGACAACAAACAAAAGGAATACAGGGTCAGCACCGAGGAAGGAAGCATACTCCCAACCGCCATTCTCGCCCGTGGCGAGCTTCTCAATAGCTGCATTGAGACCGCCGTGCGCATGCAGCACCGAGCCAATGACCGCAACGATGCCAACAAGCATAATAATACCTTGAATAAAATCG
>JAZNYU010000060.1:0-4401 GCA_045594605.1 Eubacteriales bacterium | reverse complement strand
AATCGAATTGGCTCCTGTTCCAATCTCCAAAAGGATTGCGAAGGGGGCCAATTCTTGGTTATAGGTGTGCCGGCGCAGCATCACTGGGCGAGCGAGTGCAGTATCGTTTTGGTTCAGCTCCGCACGCAGCTGCAAGGCAAGGGCAAGGTTCCCTTCCCAGCCATCGTGCTCCCATCCGCCCGCGTTGGTCCCCACCACGGGAAGGATCTGTGCCACGCTTTTGCCGTTGATCTCGGTGACGGCACGGACGTATTCCCCCTCTGCTGTCAGGATGGCATCGCGGTGGAGATCCACCACGTAACGGATGCTTGGATAATGCGTCAGGAAGAATTCAATGCTCGCAGCGGCGCGCTCGTAAGAGCCCGAAAGCCCCGACTCATCGTGCATCACCGTGCAATGAATGGCGGTGATGCCGTTTTTGTTCAAAGCAGCAATAAATGCTCTGCCCACCGCCAAGACGTTCCGCTCTTCCTCTTTTGTATAGGTCAAGCTGCCGAGGTCGCCTTCCAGATAGGTAGCCGTCTCCCCCAGATACCCCTCGCTTGTGTGCGTGTGCAGGACGAGCACCAAGGGCTCTTGGGTCGGCTTGGCGGTGACGTCAACTCCCAGGAGTGCGTTGACGTTTGGTTGATAGGAAGTCTCATTGTTCAAATATCCGATCCCCTGCCCGATGTGGGAAAGATCGTATGTAACGATTGGAACGGCACCGTTGGGGATCACGATCGCCTCGGGCGGCGTGGGCTCGGTTGGCAAAAAGTCGGGCGGGAGTTTGTTTTCCTCCCCGGGAGCGGAGGTTTCTGCATCCTCCTTCCCCAAAAAAGAGCCGTCGCCATTTTGCCACAGAGCCGTGATGGCAAATCCCGCAACAAAAAGCGCGCAACAAATCAAAAACGCGCCAAAATGTCTGGATTTTCGGAAAGGCTTGGGCGAGAGAGGGATGTGCGACGCCTCGGTTGGTGTGTGGGTCGGGATGGGATGACGTTCCATAATGCTTCCTCCTGTCGGTCTTCATCATCCCATTCTATGAGCAAGATTGCAGTCTTATTCCACATCCAAAAGCCCCTCGGTAAAGGCAAGCCCTATGGCTCTTGCAAAGAGCTCTGCAATGCTCTCGCAGATCAGGTCGCTCTCCTTTGGAGAGACAAAAAAGCTTTTTCCGCTCTCCAAGACCTTTTGCAGACGAGGATCTTCCCCATCGATCCCTGCCTCCTGCAAGGCATCCCAAACGAGTGTTGCGGAGTTGACGACGGTAGGAACGCCGAGCGCGATGACGGGGACTCCCATGCTCTTGTAGGTGATGGCGCGGCGATGGTTCCCCACGCCCGAGCCGGGCTCAATGCCCGTATCGGAGAGCTGGACCGTAGCGCAAAGACGGTCGCAGCTCCGCGCGGTGAGTGCATCAATGGCAATGATGACGTCGGGATGCGTGGCGTTCACCGCTCCGCGCAAAAGCTCTGAGGTCTCAATGCCGGTCTGCCCGAGCACCCCCGGGGAGAGTGCCGAGAGTGAGGAGCATCCCGCGGCGCGGTAGAGCTCATTTTCATACTGCCGCAAATGTCGCGTTGCCGTAAGTCGCCGAACTGCTAGCGGACCGATAGCATCGGGGGTGAGGTCGGCGTTGCCCAACCCTGCAACAAAGACCGACAAGCTATGATCGACCGTCTTGTGTGTCAGACGTTGTGCCGTTCCTCGGAGCTCCCCTGCCAAAAGATGTGCCAAGGCGCGCCTGTCACTTGCAATCAGACGGTCAATGCGCCCACATTCCACGGTCAAGTAGCGTCCACAGGGCTTTCCAAGACTGTCGGCAGCCTCTTTTGTGTGGATGATCAGCTCGCTGACGGGAAAGCCCGCTGCCTCTCTCGTTTTCCATTCCGCCCCCGCGCAAAGGGATTTTTGGCTCCCCGCAAGCTCGCAGGCAAGATCGCTTCTGGTAAAGGCGTTCATTTTCCCATCTCCTTTTTGTTCCCTTTTTGTACTTAATTTGCCAAAAAAATTAACAAAATATACATCAAAAGTGGTGAAAAACACTTGAAATATAATGAGAAATAGTATATAATATAAAGGAATATTGCGTGCTACGCGCGCGAAGGTTTATTTTCTTTGAAACGAGGAGGTTTTACCATGCTCAAAAAAGTCATTGCACTCCTTTTGTGTTTGCTGATGATGATCCCTGTCCTCTCTGCATGTTCAAAGCGTGACGAGAACGATCTGGGACCGATGATCACCATGTATATGGCCGATGAGATCTACAACTTTGACCCTGCTTATGCATATTACAATGCAGGCACGCTCAACATTGTAAGCCTACTGTTTGAAACCCTGTTTAAGCTGGATGACAAGGGTGTACTGCAAAACGCATTGGTCGATTCCTACGAGTATTTTGAAAACGCCGAAAAAGGCGAATACAAAATGGTAATGCTCCTCAAGGATACCTGCTGGAGCAACAAGGACCCCATTACCACCGACAACGTACTGTATACCTGGAGACGCTTGCTCAACCCGAAGAACAGCTTTGAGGCTGCTTCCCTTTTGTTTGACATTAAGAACGCCCGCGCCGTAAAGGAAGGCGACGTTACCATTGACGACCTCGGTGTTGAAGCAAACTCCTCTAAAATGCTGACCATCACCTTTGAGGGTGCTATTGACGTTGAAGCGTTCCTCTTGAACCTGACCAGCGTTGCAACCGCTCCCCTGCCCGAGAGCCACATCGAAAAGGATGCCGACTGGGCTAAGAAGGGTGCTACCATGATCTGCAGCGGTCCCTTTAAGCTTGGTAAGACTCGTTACGTAAACGTAGCAAAGGACTTTACCACTGTGGTTGACAAGTCCGATGACGTCGCTTTTGCCAACAGAGACACTGTAAAAGATGACTACGCTCTGGATGAATGGGGCAACGTTATGACCAGCGGTGTAAACCCCTACTGCGACGTAAAGAGACTTTCTTACTTCGTTTTGGAGCGCAACAGCTACTACTACCGCGATCCTGAAGAGGATGACATTGATGAATCGGTCGTTCCTCACCGCCTGCTCGTCAACTGCATGCTCACCGCAGAGCAGCTGGAAGCAGAATTCCAAAATAACCGCCTGTTCTACGTTGGCAACATTCCCAGCTCGATGCGTAAGAACTCCGGCAGCACCGTTGTGCAGAACGTGAAGACCTATGATGCTATGTCTACCTTCTCGCTCTACCTCAATCAAAAAGCAATCATCAACGGCGAAGCCCTTTTTGCAAAGGATGCCGTCCGTAAGGCACTCTCCCTTGCCATCGACCGTCAGGCAATTGCCGATGCCGTTGTTTATGCAAAGGCAGCAACCGGTCTTGTTCCCAACGGCGTATTTGAGGCAGGTGCCAGCCAAAAGAAGCTCTTCTCTGTTAAGGAAGCCGAAACCTTCCGCGACAATGCAAACAATTCTTTGATCTCTGCCTCTGCCGATCCCACCGGTGCCAAAGCATTGCTGACCGAGGCAGGCATCACTCCCGAAAACTACTCCTTCTCCATCAACGTAGCTTGCTATGACGAGATCAACGTGCTTGCTACCGAGATGATCGCAGAATCCTGGCGTCAGCTTGGCTTTGACGTTAAGGTCAACAAGGTAAAGCCCATTCAAAACAACGACGTCCTCAAGGCAATTGCAAACGACAAGGACCCCTTTATGAAGGACATTTGCGACGATTTGTTTGTGGAATCCATTACCCGTAAGACCTTTGAGGTTGTAGCATTCGACTACACCGCTTTCTCTGCCGATGCATTCTCTGTTCTTTCCGGCTTTGCAAAATCCTTTGCAGGCATGCAATACGATATGGAAAACTACGTTCTGGAGCCTCACCGCACCGGTTACGACAGTGTAGAATACAACAACCTGATGGAAGCTGTTTACTACGTTCCCTACTTTGCAAGCCTTGACCGTGAGACCGACAGCGACTTCCTCGGTATCTATGATACAAAGGAAGAGTTCCAGGCAACCTACGATGCAGTAAAGGCAGTTTACACCAAATACGGCATCACTCCCACCACCGACGTAAAGGAGTGGAAGACGCAAAAGGCTACCCTGCTGCACAAGGCAGAAGAGCTTCTTTTGACAGATCTGCCCGTCATTCCCGTGCTCTTCAACCAACACGCAGTTGCTTACAGTGAGGATCAGATCACCGATATCACCGCTGACTACTACGTTCCCAACCTCTTCAATGAGGCAATGCTCGAAAATTATCTCGACTACACCTACATCAGCAAGCAAGGCAAGCTGACCTCCATTTTTGCAGCATTCCCCGAGATCGAGTGGGAAAAGGCAGGATATGACTATTCCGGTCAATAATTGATAAACACAATCGGAGCGGTGCCACACGCACGCCGCCGCGTTTCTCTTTTTTTTTTTTCCCTATTTATATTTTTTTTTTTTTTT
>JAZNYU010000059.1:0-5734 GCA_045594605.1 Eubacteriales bacterium | reverse complement strand
ATTTTGATAACTTAAACCAAGCTGAATGTATAACCAATATCTTGTTTTGCCTTTTTCCTTGAGTATTTCATCAATACGAAAATGCATGACAATCACCCCCAAACATTAGATAACGTATACATTATATATCTGTTTTTCTATTGACAAATAGACTTGCACGTTATATAATGTATACATTAGATAAGCTTTAAACATGAAGTAATGGGGATAGGAAATGATAATTGTATTTTGCGGACATTCCAATTATATTCAAAATGCTCAAGATGAGACGAGTATATTAAAGATTTTGGTGGAAGAAGCAGGGGATTCCCCTTGTGAAATTTTGCTGGGCGGATATGGGGGCTTTGATGCCTTTGCGTGTGACTGTGTTAGAAAATTCAAGAAAGATCATTCGGCAACAAAATCAGTATTGGTCACTCCTTATTTATCTGTGAAGGAAGAAGGTTGCTTAAAAAATCACTATGATTCTATTGTTTATCCGGGACTGGAAAGTGTCCCGCCGAGGTATGCCATTTCGCATCGCAACAGATGGCTTGTAGAGCAGGCTGATGTTGTAATTGCATATGTATCACATCGATATGGTGGGGCACACGCAATGTACCTGTACGCAAAACGAAAAGGCAAAAAAATATACAATCTCGGGTTGTTAGAATAAAGAATGGGCGATGCAAGTCGCCCATTCTTTATTCTCTATTTAGTTTTGTTTATCGGTTATAGCATCCCGATAATACGCCACCGCAAGGTCAACAACCATGCCGTAGCTGCGTGTTCCTTGGGGCTCGCCCTGAATTTGCAGGTAAGCATTGTTGGTCGCCTCACTTACGTCGGCGGCGATGTTCTCGCGGTATTTTTCAAAGAATTCGCTATACGCTACGCGTTCGGCAATGATCGTTTTGGGAACTTTGAGGTAATTTTCCTTGTAAAGCTCCTTGCTTGCCGTATAAAGAGAGGAAACGACGTATTCGTAAACGTTCAAAAATCCGCTGTAACGAATATAGGCGTCATCCGACTCCATGCACACCAAAAAGGCAACAAAGTTTGCCTCATCCTCGCGCGCGATACCGCGCTGATGTGCCAGCTCATGTGCGGCGGTGTAGGGGATGGTGTAATCGGGGAAATTGACGTTGATGTTCGCCTCACCCGTAAAAAAAGTGTAAATGCCCGTGATGTGCGTGTAGGACATCGGTTCACTGAGCATGACGGGCTTGACGTTGGAGTGATAGTTATCAATAAAATCATACTTTTCACAAGCTTTGTCGTATGCTTGCATCAAAAGCGCGTTCATCTCGGTGTAGGAGTAGGGCATCCGCGAGGAACCCGTTTCCATAAAGAGGATCTCACTCTCTAGTGCTTTCAACTCCTCAAGAAGAAGATCTGCCGTGTGGGCAAGCTCCTCTGCACTCACGGGCTTGCGCTCAAGCTCCAGCTTTTGGTCAAGCGAGTGTGCACTGTAGGCGGGCGCCATATTCCAAACAAACAAGTTGAACACCATGCATACCACGCAAAAAACGCAGGCAAGATAGATCCACATTTGCCGTCTTGTATTGCAATGGTATTTTACCCCTACCGCAATGGCGGTAATGAGGATCACGGGGGCGAGAATGAGTAGCATTTCTGCAAGAGAGAAGGGGATCCATCCCGTCAGCTTTGCCATCAAAATGCGTCCCACGGGGCTAACGGTGCGGTTGAACGCATCGGCAAAATCGGCATTGAGGCGAAATCCAACGTACAAAAGAATGCTGATTGCCGTCAGTACAAAAATGAGTTTGCAAACCAGAGGCAAGCGCGGCTTTTTACGTATTTTTTGTGTATTCATCAAGAGCTCCTTTCAAAAGGGAAGTAGGGAAGCAACGCTCGACCAAGGCGCGCATATCGGCGCACAGGGGAGCGGTCAGCGTCATTTTTTCATCCGTCATCGGATGTGGGAAGGAAAGCATATACGCGTGCAAGGCGTGCCGCCCGATGAGGGGGGACGGTGCGCCGTAAAGGTCGTCTCCAACAAGCGGATGCCCCGCATAGGCAAAGTGTACGCGTATCTGATGCGTCCTGCCCGTAAGAGGGCGAACCAGCAATAGCGTGTAGCCGTTTTCGCGTGCCAGAACGCGATATTCGGTGCGCGCCGCATCGGCATCGGGAGCGGTGGGGGAGCATACCTCACGCACAATAATGCTTTCCGCGGTGCGGTGCAGGGGAGCATCGATCACACCCTCGCACTCACGCATCTCGCCAACTGCCACGGCAAGATAAGACTTTTGGATCTCTCCCCGCTGCATCGACTGTGTCAGCCTTCCCGCCGCGCGCTTGTTGCGCGCGATCAAAAGCAGTCCGCTCGTGTTGCGGTCAAGACGGTTGATGGGGCGAAAGACAAAGGGGATGCCTTCCTTTTCGTATCGAAAGGAGAGGGCGTTTGCCACGGTATCGGTGTAATGATCGTGTGAGGGGTGCGTGGGCATGTCGGCGGGCTTGGCAGGCACAACCATGTCGGCATCCTCATAAAGAATATCCAAGGGCAGATCCACAGGCGTGAGCGCGGGAGAGGATTCGCTGTCCTCAAGTGCCAGAGAAAGACACTCACCAAACTTCAGGATGTAGCGCACCGTTACGGGCTTTTGGTCGACCGTAATGCCAAGAGGGTGATATTTAAGATGCTTGATCATCTTTGTCGAAAGCTTCAATTCGTGCTGCAAAACGCGGCGGATACATTGCCCCGCAAGAGACTCGTCAACAAGAATATCCATCGTCACCCTCCTTTCATTTCCGTTATCACTATTATAGCACTTCTTTCTGTATTTTACAAGATGAAACCGTGACAGAATTGAAATAATTGTGAAATATCGTCGCCTCCTCTTGCATAACGGCAAAATTTGTGATACAATGATAAAAAGAATCTTTTTAAAGGATGATAAAACATGAACGCAAAAAAAATACTGGTATGGCTGCTTGTCATCTCGCTGCTTTTGGCGAGCCTTTGCGCTTGCAGCCCAAAGGATAAAGAAACGAACGGGTCGGGGGAGACCACCGATGCACCCGTTGATACCGCCCCCGTGCAAATAGAGGATGCAGGTGTCGATTTTTGGGTAGAGAACAACGCAGGCTTTGAGAATGCGATCGAAGGTACCGCTGAGGATTTTGATTTTGAGGTCACCAACGACGCCGTTACCATACTTTCTTACAAGGGCAAAAACGAGCATCTGATCATCCCTGCAGAGCTTGGCGGTCTGCCCGTTACCGCTATTGCCGACGGCGCATTTGCCGTACCCGAGGAAGAAAAGAAGGATCCCAACACCGAAGAAATCACCAAAGCGCCCGAGGAGGGAACGGGGGAAGAGGAAGAACCCGAAAAAGAACCCCAAGTGCTCCTCAAAACGCTGATCATTCCCGAAAGTATTACCACCATTGGCACAGGCATTCTTGCAAGATGCGAAGCCCTGCACTCCCTGCAAACCCCCTTGATGGGAGCGAACAAAGAGAGTGCCCAATACCTCGGCTACCTCTTTGGCGCACAGGAGCACGAGGATAACGCGCGTGACATTCCCGCATCGCTCAAATGCTTGCGCCTGACGGGAGAGTGGCAAAGCCTGCCCGCGTATTCGCTTTTTGATTGCAACGACCTCATCTGTCTTGCTCTCCCCAAAGATGTCACCGTGCTTGAAAAATTCTCCATTTTCAACGGCGCGTCTCTACGACAGATCGACGGCTTGGAGAACGTCACCGTTTTTGGCGACCGTTCCCTTATGAACTGTGAGAGTCTGCAGATCGTAACCGTTTCCAATGCCGCCGAGCGCATCGGCTACGGCGCGTTTGAAGGCTGCGCGTCCATTCGAGCCATGACTCTTCCTTTCGTCGGCGGTAGCCGCGAGGAGAACACCTATCTCGGCTACGTTTTTGGCGCGGCGAAGCCCGATTTTGCCAAAGGCTTTTACCCCAAGGGGCTTGCAAAAATCACCCTGACCGCTCCCTGCCAAACGCTTGAAAACTACGCCTTTTTCGAGTGCGAATCCCTCAAGGAGATCACTCTTTCTGCCACTCTTGCAAGCATTGGCGTTCGTGCTTTTTACGGCTGCACGAGCCTTTGGAGCATCACTCTCCCCGATACCGTTGCCACAGTGCGCGAGCTCGCCTTTGCGGAGTGCGATGCTCTGACGGCCATTCACTTTGGCTCGGGGCTGACCGCTTTGGGCATCAACGCGTTTTACAATTGCGACTCTCTTACCGAGGTCATTTTGCCCGCATCTCTAAAGGAGCTGCCGGCGTCCTGCTTTGCGGGGTGCACCTCGCTGATAAGAGTTGATCTCGGCGGCGTCACATCCGTGGGAGCCGAAGCTTTCCGCCATTGCGACGCTATCGAGAGCGTTACAGCGCATGGCGAGGTCACTTTTGGGGCTGGAAATTCTTTCATAAAATCCCTTTTAAATGCTGAATAAAAAACCTAAAAGCACCGCCACGCGGTGCTTTTTTCGTGTATTTTCAACAAATGTGACCGTTTTCGCGATATTTTCACACATTCATCATTGATTTTTCACCCCGTTTGTGATATAATATGTTGAATTCGTGTGTGCTCGGCAAAAGCCGAAATCCACAAACACGCACGAAAAAATTTTTGCAAAAAAAAGGAGAAAACTTTATGGTACGTAACAACAGACGCAAAGCATTTACCATCGTAGAGCTTGTTATCGTAATTGCGGTAATTGCAATTCTTGCGGCAGTTATGATTCCAACCTTTACAGGCATCATTAAAAGAGCAAACATCAGTGCCGACCAGCAACTGGCAGCCTCTATCAATACACAGCTCAGCATTTACAAGGCGGAGGGCAACAAAATTGAAACCGAGGCAGACCTTCTCAAAGCGCTGCAGAGTGATGAAGATTTCACAGCGCACCTCAATCCCAAAAGCGCAAAGCACGGCTACCACTACTGGTACGATGCAACCAAGCAGGCAGTAGAGCTGCTCACATATGACGAAGTTCTTGCCGAGCTTAGCACGCATAACGACAAGCATATCAACCAAATAATGATGGACGAATTTGCCGCAGGCGGCGACGGCGAAGTCAAAGTCAAAGCAGCATTCAACCCTGCCGACTTTGCACACGCAGCGCCCCGTACAATCGTTCCCGGATTTTATTTCTTGGATCAAATCGGCGAAAACGAAAACGTAATTGCCGAAGTATTCAACACTCTTGCCAACATGAGCGTCAAGACAAAAGATGATTACAAGGGTGCAATCGATGCGCTTACTGCAGTTAAGGGCGAAAACAAAGGCCTTGCAGACAAGGTTCTTGAAAGAATTTCCAAAACTGCAATCATGACCGACAAGGGCGTTTTCATCAACACCACCGAGGACATTATTGAATACATCTATGTTCCTGCAAATGTTGAAAACAAGGCTGACTACTATCTCAGCCACACCATTAACCACACCAACGATGATGCAACTGTAAAGGATCTTGCAACCATCACAACAAAGGTTGAAGGTAGCGTTATCGAAATCCCCGAAAACGTAAAAGTTGCAGAGGGCAGCTTTACCGGTTTTGGCGCAATCACCCTTTTGGTTGACGTTAAAGAAGACAAAATTACCAACCTCAAAGACGTGCTTTCTGCAGGTGCAGTAGCTGAAAACGCAATCGTTAGAGTCAACGGTGCAGCCTACACCATTGACGGAAACAAGGTTTATCAGGGCGAAACCTATATGCAAGGTGCTGACCTGCTTTACAAAAACCCTGTGACCAACTTTGAA
>JAZNYU010000058.1:0-10407 GCA_045594605.1 Eubacteriales bacterium | reverse complement strand
TTTCCATCTCGCCCGGAGCCATACGGCTCTTTTTCTTTTGCGCGACCACGCGCTCGCCATCAAGGACCTTGAGCGTTACGTTTCTGTAAACGTCGGCTACGCGGAAGTAGACGGTAACGTCCTTTTCTGCCGTAATGACCTGCGGAACGGTGTAGCGCACGCGGCCGTCGGTCGATAGGGGAATGTGAAGCTTCTTTTCTGTTTTGCCAAGGATATAGGCCGCCGCGCTCTTGCCGGCAACCTCTGCCTCCTCGGAAACGAAGTCGACAAGGTCGTGCACGTGGAGCACGTTGCCGCAGGCAAAAATACCCTCGGTGGCGGTTTGTCTGTCCTGGTCAACCACCGCGCCGTTTGTTACGCGGTCAAGGGTGACGTCAGCGGTTTTGGAAAGCTCGTTTTCGGGAATGAGACCAACCGAGAGGAGCAGGGTATCGCAGGGGATATACTCGCGCGTCTCGGCAATGGGACGGCGACGCTCATCTACCTTTGCAATGGTAACGCCCTCAAGGCGCTCGCGACCGTGGATCTCCACTACGGTGTGGCTCAGACGCAGGGGAATATTGAAATCGTTGAGGCATTGCTCAATGTTGCGCGCAAGACCGCCCGAATAGGGCATCAGCTCGCAAACGGCGTGCACCTTCGCGCCCTCCAATGTCATACGGCGCGCCATGATCAAACCAATGTCGCCCGAGCCGAGAATGACGACCTCTTTGCCGGGCAGATAGCCTTTGAGGTTGACGTACTTTTGCGCAGTTCCCGCGCTGTAAATACCTGCGGGGCGTGTGCCTGCAATGTTGAGCGCTCCGCGGGAGCGTTCACGGCAACCCATTGCCAAAATAATGGCTTTTGCCTTGAGCTGGAATACACCGCTCTCGGTGTTGGTAGCGGTGACCACGCGGTCGGGGGTGATGTCAAGCACCATAGTGCCAAGCAGGAAGGGGATGTTCTTTTCGTGTACTTCTTTTTCGTAACGCCAAGCGTATTCGGGACCGGTCAGCTCCTCGCCAAAGCGGTGGAGACCGAAGCCGTTGTGAATGCATTGCTGCAAAATGCCGCCAAGCTTTTCGTCACGTTCGAGAATCAAAAGGTCGCGAATGCCTGCCTCGTGAGCCGCCAGAGCCGCACTCATGCCGGCAGGGCCGCCGCCAATGATGACAAGATCAATTTCTCTCATTACAGTGCACCTCCTTTGGTTTTTTGTACGTTGATGCGCGACTTGCCGCCGCACTTTGTTACGTCCTCATAGGGGATGTTCATTTCCTGTGCCAAAAGCTCCACGATGTAGGGGGAGCAGAAGCCGCCTTGGCAACGTCCCATTTGCGCGCGCGTGCGGCGCTTGACACCGTCGAGGTCGCGCGGGCGGGGATTTTGGCGGATCGCCGCGAGGATCTCTCCCTCGCTGACACCCTCGCAACGGCAAATAATGTGACCGTAGGTGGGGTCCTTCGCAATCATGGCGTTCTTTTCTTCTACCGTGCCCTCGCGGAAGGCGTGGGTAGCGGGGCGGATGGGGTTAAAGTCAGACTTCTTTTCAAGAGTCAAACCGGCGTTCCCTAAAAGTTCAACGACCATTTCGGCAATGGCAGGGGCAGAGGAAAGACCGGGCGACTCGATGCCCGCCACGTTGACAAAATGGGGCAGGGGATTGTTGATGATAAAGTCACCTGTCGAACCGACCGCACGCAGACCGCAGAAGGATGTGATGCTCTTGCCAAAGGGAATGCCCGTGGTGTTTTCGTTGCTTTGCTGCATAACAAAGGAGAGCCCTTCGGCGGTGGTGGATTTGTCGAGCTTATCTTCAATGTCCACACCCGTAGGACCGGTGATCAGGTTGCCGTCAACGGTGGGGGAGACGAGAATGCCTTTGCCCATTTTGCCGGGGGTGCGGAAGATGGTGTGCGCGACGATCGAGCCGCATTCCTTGTCAAGGAGCACGTATTCGCCGCGGCGCGGATGAATGGAAAAGCTATCGTCTCCTGCCATTTTGGCAATCTCGTCGGCAAACACGCCTGCGGCGTTGATGACGTAGCGCGCCGAAACAGTCTCGTTGGCAGAAGAAATTTCATAATGTGTACCAAGGTCGCAAATGGAAGAAACGGCAAAATCCAATTTCAGATCAGCGCCGTTGTCCATTGCGTTACCGATTGCGGCAATGGTCAATTCATAGGGGCAAACGATTGCACCCGTGGGCGCGTGGAGTGCGCAGAGAACGTCCGCGGAGAGGTTGGGTTCCAGTGCGTGCAGCTCTTCTTTTTCCAGGATGCGCAAGCCTGCAACGCCGTTCTTTTGTCCGCGTACGAGAAGCGCCTCGAGAGCGGTGCGGTCCTCTTCGCTAAACCCGATAACGAGAGAGCCGTTGTTTTGATATTTGACGCCAAGCTCCTCACAAACGGCGGGCATCAGCTGCGAGCCGCGCACGTTGAGCTTTGCCTTCAGAGATCCCTCTTTGGCATCGTAGCCTGCGTGTACGATCGCAGAGTTCGCCGCACTTGCGCCCGTGGCAACATCGTGTGCTTTTTCAAGGATGCAGATATTGAGTTGGTAAGAGGCGAGGGTGCGTGCGATCATGCCGCCCACAACACCGCCGCCTATAATGGCAACGTCATACATAATATTTTCTTCCTTTCGTTTGGATGCAGTAAAAATCAAAGATTGGAATAAAGCGCGTACAACTCGCTGTAAATGCCGCCCTTTTGCATCAGCTCCTGATGCGTGCCCGATTCCTCAATGCCGTTCTCGGTCAGTACCAGAATGCGGTCGGCGTTGCGAATGGTGGTCAGGCGGTGCGCAATGGTAAAGGTCGTTCTACCCTCGGCAAGCTTTTCAAGGGATTGCTGAACAAGTCTCTCGCTTTCGTTGTCAAGCGCGCTGGTTGCTTCGTCAAGAATCAGGATAGGGGGATTTTTGAGGAACAGACGGGCAATGGAAATGCGTTGCTTTTGACCGCCCGAGAGCTTGACGCCACGCTCACCAACGTAGGTGTCGTATCCGTCGGGCAGAGCGACAATAAATTCGTGCGCGCCCGCCATTTTTGCGGCGGCTTGAATTTCTTCGTCGGTGGCGTCCACCTTGCCGTAGGCAATGTTCTCGCGCACACTGCCCGAGAACAGGTAAACGTCCTGTGCCACCACGCCAATGCAATCTCGCAGGGAGTGCATGGTGACCTCGCGAATATCCTTGCCGTCAACCAATATCTTACCCGAGGAGACCTCATAAAAACGGGGGATGAGCGAGCAGAGCGTGGTCTTGCCGCCGCCCGAGGGACCAACGAGAGCAATGTTCTCGCCGGGTTGTACCGTTAAGTCAAGATGTGTCAGAACGTTTTTGGTCTCGGTCTCATAACGGAAGGAAACGTCGCAGAACTCTACGCGGCCCTTCACGTCGGAAAGAACGCTCGCGCCGGGCGCGTCTTGAATTTCGGGCTCGGTCTCCATGATCTCCTGGAAACGTTCAATGCCCGAAATGCCTTGCTGGAATTGCTCGGAGAACTCCACAATGCGGCGGATCGAGGTGAGCAAGGTAGAAACAAACATCAAATAAGCAATGTAGTCGGGAGGAGTAATGGTGGGCAGGTTTCCAATGCCCATCATAAAGAGCGCACCCGCGATCACGACGAGAATGTACATCAAGCCGTCAAAGAGACGGGTAGAGGAGTGGAACGCACCCATAATGCGGTAGCGCTCGCTCTTAATGCGCAAATAATCGCTGTTGCCCTCGCCAAATTTTCTTTGCTCCTCGTCCTCGCGCGCAAAGGAGCGCGTCACGCGAACGCCGAGCAGGCTATCCTCAATTTGGGAGTTGAGCTCGCCGATCTGCTTGCGCGACTCGCGGAAGTTGGAGCGCATGCGGCGGCGGAAGAAGATGGAGAGTGCCAGAATAACGGGGATAACCGAGAAGATGATGAGTGTGAGGGGAACGTTGATGGTGCAGAGCAGAATGAACGCACCAATGATCTTAACGCCCGCAATAAAGAACTCCTCGGGGCAGTGGTGTGCAAACTCGGTCACGTCAAACAGGTCTGTCGTAATGCGCGACATCAGAGTGCCCACCTTGGTGTTATCGTAATAAGAGAAGGAAAGCTTTTGCAGATGCGAGAACAGATCGCGGCGCATATCGGTCTCGATCTTGGTGCCCATAATATGACCGATCGAGGTCATGAAATAGTTGGCGGCAGTGTCGATGATGCGCAACAGAATATACGCGCCGCCAATGCCAAAGATGAGCGTTGGGGTAAGGTCGGCAAGATCCTCGGAGGATGCCGCATCGGTAATGGTTCGCACCACCATGGGGAGCACCAGCTCGCAAACGGTGGTGAGTGCGGCGCAAAAGAGGTCAAATGCCATAATGCCGCAATAGGGCTTGTAGTAGGGCAAAAACTTACCAATAAGCCCTACGTTTTTGTTTTTCTTACGTCTCATTCAGAGGCCTCCAGTTCTTCATAAATTTCCATAAGACGTTCCTCAAGAGTATTTTTCTTTTCGTCAAGCTCGGCGGCACGCAGGTAGTCGGCGGCGGCAGAGCCAAAGAGCTCTTCTTCAATGGTGGCAAGCTCGCCCTCAATGCTCTCGCACTCGCGGCGGAGCTTGTCAAGATAATTTTTGCGCTTGCGCGCGTCGGCAGTCGCTTGCTTGTTTTTAAGATACTGCTCTTTGTTGGAGCTTTGCAGCGCCGTTGGTGCGACCGCGCCGCTGCCTTCCTCAAACTCGGCAATGCGCGCGTTTTTGTAAGCTTCAAATTCGCCAAATGCCTGTCCTGCATGGTCAACGCGATAGTCCAACAGGTCACCCGCAAAGGCGCGACCGGGCTTGATCTGCAAAATGCGTGTTGCCAGCTTTTCGATCAGATAACGGTCGTGGGATACGGTTACGATCGTGCCGTCGAACTGCTCGAGGGCAGATTCCAATGCCTCGCGCGAATCAATGTCGAGGTGGTTTGTGGGCTCGTCAAGCACCAAAAGGTTCATTTGCGAGAGCATCAGCTTGGAGAGCGTCAGTCTTGCTCTTTCACCGCCGCTGAGAACCGATACGGTTTTGAAGACGTCCTCGCCCGTAAAGCGGAAGAGTCCCAACGTGTTGCGGATCTCGGTCTCGGTGCGGGTGGGGTAGGCGTTCCAAAGCTCGTCGAGCACGGTGTTCTCGGGGGTGAGATTTTGGTTTTCCTGATCGTAATAGCCTACGTGCACGTTGTAACCCTCGGTTAAAGATCCTGCCGTGGGTGCGAGCTTGTGCAAAATGATTTTGATGAGCGTGGATTTGCCGCAGCCGTTGGGGCCGATGATCATCACGCGCTCCTGCCGTTTGATGAGGAAGGAAATATCCTCAAAGAGCTTTCGTTCGCCAAACGCCATCGAAAGACCTCTTGCCTCAAGCACGTCGTTTCCCGAGGTGCTTGCCTCGTCAAAGCGCATGCGAATGGCACGGGGATCGTTTTGCGGACGCTCTACACGCTCCATTTTGTCAAGCAGCTTCTGGCGGCTTTCTGCCGCAATAATGTTGCGCTCGCGGTTCCACGCGCGTTGCTGCGCAATGTAAGCCTCTTGACGCGCGATCTCCTTTTGCTGATTCTTCCAATGCTTTTCGGCAATTTCGCGGTCGATGCGGCGTTGCTCCATGCTCTTGGAGTAATTTCCGCGATAGAGCTTTGCGTGGTGATGCTCAATCGAGAGCGTTTTGTTTGTTACCTTGTCCAAAAAGTAACGGTCGTGAGAGACGATCATCACGCACTTGGGGTAGGAGACAAGAAAGCTCTCAAGCCACGCCAGCGTTTCAATATCCAAATGGTTTGTCGGCTCGTCGAGGAGCAGAACGTCGGGCTCGCGTGCAAGCTCCACAGCAAGGGCGAGGCGCGTGCGCTGACCGCCCGAAAGCGTTGACACGGGTTGAGCGGCGGCAAGCTTATCAAAGCCGAGACGGGAGAGGATCGAGGCACATCTCGAACGGAACTCCAGTCCGCCCTCTTCCACAAATTTTTCGTTGAGGTCGGTGTACTCGTGAATAGTTTTTTCATCACCGCTGACAAGCGATTTTTCAAGTACGGCTAAACGTTCCTCCATTTGGAGCAGGCGAGGGAAGGAGCGGTACATCCGCTCAATTACGGTTTGTCCCTCGTCCTCGCAGTCAAATGCGCCGTCCTGTGTCAGAATGCCCATCGTTTTGCCGCGCGAGAGATAGACCTCGCCAGAGGTCGGCTCAGCTTCACCAGTCAGCAGGCGCAAAAGCGTGGACTTGCCACAGCCGTTGACGCCAATAATGCCGAGCTTGTCGTTCTCCTCAAGCGAAAAGGTTACCTTATCTAATATAACGGTCGTCCCCACCGAAAAGGAGAGATCGTTTGTGCTGATTGCAATCATAAAATGAAACTTCCTTTGTGGGGGTTAAAATTTGGTTTTTGCTTCAATGGCAACGCCAAGAATGCGTGCTCTGCCGATCTCAAAATCCTCGGGAGCGAGCAGAATAGGGGAGTAGTCCTCATTCTCGGGGGAAAGGACAATGCGGCGGTTCTCCTTGGAAAAACGCTTGACCGTTGCACTTTCTCCGTCTACAAGGCAGGCAACGATGTCACCGTTCTCGGCGTACTGCTGCTTGTGAAAGAGAACATAGGTTCCATCCACAATGCCGCAGTTTTTCATGCTGTCACCGCAAACCTCCAAATAGAAGTATTCCTCTACGTCATCCACGTCGGCAAACTCGTGACCGAGCATGGTCTCGTCAGTTACGATCGGGCGGCCTGCGCGGATCACACCAATAACGGGAACCATCTTGCGCGCGCGCAAATGGCGGTAAGCCGACTCGGTGTCGCGCGTACCGCTGGAGGTGCCCATCAGCTCGTCGAGCGTGAGCGAAAAATATTCGGCAATGCGGGCAAGTTTATCCACCTTGGGGGTGGAGCGGCCATTCTTCCAATCGGTAAAGGTCGAGGCGGCAATGCGCGTCGCCTTGGAGACCTGATAAACCGTTGTGCCCTTTTCGTGCAGGAGACGCTCAAAAATCGAGTATTCCATTCCTTTTTCTCCTTGATTTGGCAAAATTATACAATTTGTTATCACTCGTTTTGTGTAAACCAGAGAATGTCAAGAAAATGCGAAATACCACTTGACAATACTTCGGTTTTCCGATATAATGTGTGTACTACCCCTATTATAACGGATTTCCGAAGATTTGTCAATAGAAATGCAGAAATTTCGACAAAAATTTTGAAAATCCTAAAAAAACAGACAAAACATTACGGAAAAGCGAAATAGAAAGGAAGTGAAAAAATGACACAAGAGGAAGAAATGAAGATACGGGAGGCGGCGCGGAATTATTTGTGCGGATATCAGCTGTGTTTGGATATGCTCAAGCTGCGAAAGTATGAAAGAAAGAGAGCCGCAAAATTCGACGAGCTTTGTGATTGCGAGGACATTCTGGCAGGCGACGAGGCATATTGGAAGGCGCGCATTTATGAGATCGCCGCCTTTTTGGGCAAAATGAAAAACGGGAGAGAGAAAATGCTTCTGTATTACCGCTACGTCAAGGGCGAGAGCGTTGAGCACGCCGCAAGCCTTTTGGGGCTTTCCCGTCGCACCGCCTACCGCCTGTGGAACCGCGCGCTCCTTTCTGCCGGATTGCTTTTGGAAAAGGAAAAACAGGTCACCGTGCCTTGCTAAGCAAATCAGGTGGCGTAAGAAAGGCCTTCCGTCACCCGTCGCTGTGCGACGTTTGCCACCTCCCTCCCGGAGGGAGGCCGTACAGAATTCGCCCGTTTACAAGTAGCCGGTGGCAATTACAGGTCAGGTAGACTTATATCCCACGCACTTGTGTGGAGTCAGTATTATCAGAGCTCTGTCCGAAAAGAAATTCCTTCGTTATACGCGGGGATTTACTGTTCTTTTCCTTGACAATACAGGGCGATTGTGATACAATAAAAGGGAAGAATGAAAAGAAAGACACAAAGTGTCTTTGGAGGAACGAATGAAGAAAAAATTACTCGCAATCGACGGCAATAGCATCCTCAACCGCGCATTCTACGGTGTGCGCCCCCTGACCACTAAGGACGGCTTTCCCACCAACGCATTGTACGGCATGATCAATATGATCACCCGTCAGGCAGAGGCGCTCGCGCCCGATTACTGCGCGGTGGCTTTTGACCTCAAAGCCCCCACCTTCCGTCACAAAATGTACGATGCCTACAAGGCAGGCAGACACGCCACGCCCGAGGAGCTTTTGCAGCAATTCCCCGTGGCAAAGGAGGTGCTCACGGCTTTGGGCTACCACGTTCTCTCGCTTGAAGGATACGAGGCAGACGACATTCTCGGCACGCTTGCACGCATGAGCGCCGAGGCAGATTGTGAGGCGTATCTGATGACAGGAGACCGCGATGCGCTCCAGCTCATCGGACCCAATGTGCACGTCCTGCTCGCCACCAATAGCGAGACGATCGATATGGACGAGGCAAAATTCCTTGAAAAATACACCGTTCCGTCCTCTACCTTTGTTGACGTCAAGGCACTGATGGGGGATAGCTCGGATAACATTCCCGGCGTGCCCGGTATAGGAGAGAAGACCGCCATCAAGCTCATTTCGGAGTTTGGTTCTCTTGACGGCATCTACGAGCATCTGCCCGAGGCAAAGCTCACCCCCTCGGTGAAATCAAAATTGGAGAACGGCAAAGAGAGCGCGTATCTTTCACAAACGCTTGCGCGCATCTGTCAGACCGTTCCGCTTGAAGCCTCTTTGGAGTCTTTGAAAAACGACGGCATTGACCGCGCAGAGCTACGCCGCTTGTTGTTGCGCTTGGAGTTTGCGGCATTTATCAAACGCTTTGGCTTGGATGCCGAGCCTGCCGCCGAACAGACGGTCGCCGCCCCCGTGCAGGTCACAGAGTTGGATGGCGAAAAGCTTTCAACGCTTGACGTCATCGCCCTTGATTGGGATGGCAGTTCTCTCACACTCTCCAACGGCGAGAGCGTTTGGACGTGTACCGATGGGGAAGTGCGCGAGCACCTTTCGGGCAAAACCGTTGTTTGCTACGATTGCAAATCGCTTTATAAGATCCCCGCACTCGCATTTTTGCGCGAGTGCCGCGTGTATGACTTGATGCTTGGTGCATACCTTGCCAACTCGTCTAAGAGCAATTTTGACCTCTCCACTCTCGTTTCCGATTATCTCGGCGAGGTGATGGCAGGGGATGTTCCGCGCGCGGCGTATCTGGCGCGCCTCTATCCGCTCGTTAAGAGCGCGGTTGAGGAGAGTGGACAATCCGATCTTTTTGGCGATCTTGAAATGCCGCTCGCGCTCGTTCTTGCCGATATGGAGATGGCAGGCTTTCGCGTTGACCGCGAGGGTATTGCCAAATACGGCGAGCAGCTCACATCCGTTGCCGAGGCGCTCGAGGCGCAGATCTATTTCCACGCAGGGCAAGAATTCAATATCAATTCTCCCAAGCAGCTTGGCGAAATTCTGTTTGACGTTCTCGGGCTTCCGCACGCCAAAAAGACCAAGACAGGATACTCGACCAACGCCGAAATTTTGGAAAAGCTCCGTCCCGCACATCCCATCGTGCAGGATATTCTCGACTACCGCCAAGTGACCAAGCTCCGCAGCACCTACGTTGAAGGACTGCTCAAGGTTGCCGACGAAAACGGTCGTGTGCATACACACTTCAAGCAGACGGGCACTGCCACAGGCAGACTTTCCTCCACAGAGCCCAACCTGCAAAACATCCCCGTTAGAACCGAGCTTGGCAGGGAACTGCGCCGCTTCTTCCTGCCCGAAAATGGGGATTACGTTATCATCGATGCCGACTATTCGCAAATCGAGTTGCGACTTTTGGCACATATTTCAAACGATGCCAATATGATCCGCGCCTTCCGCGAGGGTGTAGACGTTCACACTTCAACTGCCGCAACCGTATTCGGCGTTGCCGAGTCTGCGGTCACGTCCGAGCTTCGCAAACGCGCAAAAGCGGTCAACTTTGGCATTATGTACGGCATCGGCGCGTTCTCACTCTCGGATGACATCGGCGTTTCTCGCGCCGAGGCGCAAGCCTATATCGATCAATACCTTGCCGGATACCCCGGCATTGATGCCTACCTCAAGGAGACCATCAAACAGGCATACGAGGACGGCTACGTGACCACGCTGTTCGGTCGCCGCCGCTATATCCCCGAGCTGAAGGCAAGCAACGGAATGCAGCGCAAGTTTGGCGAGCGTGTGGCAATGAACAGCCCCATTCAGGGCACTGCCGCCGACATCATCAAGCTCGCAATGGTGCGCGTCCACAATCGACTAAAGGAAGAGGGGATCGACGCCCGACTCATCCTGCAGGTGCACGATGAACTCCTCATCGAGGCTCATCGCTCGGTTGCCGACCGCGCCCTCGAAATCCTCAAACACGAGATGGAAAACGCCGTTGCCTATTCCGTCCCCC
>JAZNYU010000057.1:0-9763 GCA_045594605.1 Eubacteriales bacterium | reverse complement strand
AAGCCGTCGGCACCCTTTGCCAACAGGTCATCAAGAAGTTGCTTCAGTACGGGAACGTTTATGTTTTCGTTGGCATCGAGAGGGGATACCAAAGCCGGCATAACACCACTAAATCTCATCATTTTTCAGTCTCCATTTCTGTTGTAAAATTACGGCAGGCTCGTCGGGGGCAAGATGTGCGTAAAAGACTGTCAAAAGGCTTCCGTCTTTTAGCTCTACTGTTGATGGGTAGCCAAGGTCCAAGCTGACCTCGTTTACATAAATATCCTCGCTTTTGCTCCACGTTTCGCCATTGTCTTGACTAAACATTACTTTAATGCCAAAGGGCGGGGTTCTCATTGGCTCACCGCGGTAACCGTAGGTGCAAATGAGCAGTCCCGAGGAGTGTCGCAAGAGATGTGCAGGCGCGCCCCCCTCGCGAGCGAGGATTTGACGCGGTGTGCTCCAAGTCCTGCCGCCGTCGGTGGATTTGGATTGATAGAGCGTGAACACCTTGATGGGGTAGCACTGCACACGAATGTGCGCTAAAATCGTGCCGTCGTCAAGCTCGATTGCATAAGGCTCGCAAGAGAGTGCTTTGCTACCTTCAATTTCGATATTTTCAATTTCACCAATGTATGTCATTTCACCGTTTTCGGTATTGACACGGTAAGCTTTTACGGCATCACTTTCCATTCTGCTGTTTTCACAGCTAAAAGTTCGACCAAGCCACATAACTGTACCGTCTTTCAACTCAATCGGACCGTGTGGAGAGGTGACGGGGCTTTTGTGGAGCGGACCAAAGGTCTGCCCACCGTCGTGACTGATGCGAAAGGTCGCACCAAGATCGCGCGCCTCGTCCTCCGGGGAAATACTGTCGAGATGGAGCTTGTCCTCCTTTGTTGCGTGATACCTTTGAAAGTTGACGGTGTTGTTAAAGGAGGTTACGATCACACCGCTTTTGCCAAAGGTGGCAATGCCGCAGTCACGGTCGTCAAGGCAGGTGTCAATTACGGGGGTGGGGAGAGAGTAGGTCGCACCCTCATCCGTGCTCGTCATCATAACGGCTTTACCAAACGGACATACGTGCCGCAGACGAAAACCCGAGGCGCCCACCGCAATTCTTCCATCCTGCAAGCGTTTGGCACTTGGCCATGCAAAATAGTTGTTTCGCATTCCGGGGGCACTCATAATGACCTTTTTTTCACCAATGTGCGCAATTTTCATACAAAATCTCCTTGACAATCCATCTTGGGTGTGCTACAATAATTATACATCATTTTGTCCGGTATTGCAATAAGCCTACCCGACAAAAATGAAATCTCGATGTCTTGTTTGGAAATCATTATGCACTACGAATTATCTTTTAAAATGATTGAGAGGGACTGCAAAGCCTTTTTGCAGGATGGCTTTTACATCTCCCCAAAAACAGATACCTCCTTGCACAAGCACAATTACACCGAGGTGCACGTGATCGGGGAGGGCAGGACAGAGTTCCAGATCGACAATCACACCTTGACCGTAGTCGGTCCTGCTATCCTGACCATTCCCGCGCCCTTTATGCATTGCTGCACGTATCAGGATGAAAATTTGTTGCACGTTGCCTATCAAACCGATTGCCAAGCTGACCAGCTGCGCACCTATCACATCGAGGCAGGCATCGTTAAAACCTTTTTTGATGAAATACAAAGGTGCCGATTTACCGGTAACTACAGCTCTGTGGCACTCTACATTCCACTGTTTTGCAATTTCTACTGTCAGGAGCACGTCGGCGTTACCGAAATCAAGGATTATAACTTCCTCATCAGCGAATTTTTTATTCTCAACTACGATAAGGACGTTTATCTTTCCGACCTCGCCGAGCAGCTGCACATCTCCGAGCGCCACGCCGAAAGACTGGTTCTGCAATATACGGGACATAGCTTTCGCGAGGAGCTTGTTGCCGTGCGTATGCGCATCGCAAACCAACTGATGCAGGCAGAAAACGCATCACTCGAACAGATCGCAAAATATGTCGGTTACCGATCTTACTCGGGCTTTTGGAAGGCGATGAAGCGCTTTGAAAGCAAAAAAACACAATAAGAAAACCATAAGGAGAATTTTATGAGAGAGGGAACAAGTGGCTTTTCGGTCACCAAAAAAGCGGGAAAGATCACCATTGAATACGTTGATTTTGGCGTTTCCGAGTTTGGTGGTTCAGACTTTGAAAAAACATATTACTTGGATAAGGAAAACTCCAAAAAATTCGTCAGCGCCCTGAAAAAAGAATACAAAGGCAGCTTGGATAGCATGATAGAGCAGGCATTCACACGCAATTTCAGCGACCGCCTCTTTTGGGATTTTTGCAAAAAGAACGACATCACCTATTCCTCCTCCACCTGGAGCGGTTGACATATCAAAGCCTTGCAAGGATGCTGCCCCACAACCAAGCGCGGCATCTTTGCAGTTTTGAAAAAACCTTTGATTTTGTTACATTTTCAAGCAAAAAAATCGTGATAGGCACTTGACAAACCCTCAAGACTATGATATAATATACACCGTTACGGAGGCATAGCCCAGATGGTTAGAGCGCTTGCTTGACATGCAAGAGGTCATAGGTTCGATTCCTATTGTCTCCACCAACAAAACCAAGTCGCAGGACTTGGTTTTTTTCTTTTTTTGAGATCGCTTTTTTGTTATTTAGACGTTATTTTATCAAAATAGAGAAAAACACTTGTATTCTTGCGTTTTTTGAGGTATAATGAATTGTAGCACCAAATAACGGATAAAACAGTGATATAACGTCTGTTATATTGCAGAAAGGAAAGAATATGGATCGTTTTTTGGAAATCTATGATCAAGTGCTCCATATCCTTGCAAAAATAACGGTACATACGCTTGAAATCATTGGTATATCCATTGTTATTTTTGGATCTGTCAAGGTTCTCTTGCATTATGTAAAACGTTTGAAGAATAAGGAGCTCGAGCATCAAAACGCCGTTATTGTATTGGGCAGAAGCCTTTCCCTGGCACTGGAATTCAAAATGGGTGCCGAAATTGTCAACACGGTTATTGTCCGAGAGCTCAAAGAGCTTTTGATCTTGGGCATCATCATCGTTTTGCGTGCAATCCTTGCAATCCTCATTCACTGGGAGATCACCACCGAGGAAAAGGAAGAAAAAGCACACGCCATTGCACGAGAGAATGCTCTCAAACGAGAATCCGCAACCAAAGAAGCAAAGACCGATAGCAAAGAGGAGAAAGACGAATGACCCTCCTCCGCATTCCCAAAGCCCGTTTGCCAATGCAAATGGGCTTTTTCCATCAAATTCACTGTTGAAAAATCTTCTTTGGTATGGTATAATAAAAATAAGAATGAAAACTTACCCTAAAGGAGAACGAATATGGGCTACCGAAAGGATATGATCGTATATCAAATTTACCCGCGATCCTTCAAGGATACCACCGGCAACGGGGTGGGGGATCTGCGCGGCATTATTGAGGGGCTGGATCATCTTGCCGATCTTGGCATCAATACCATTTGGCTCTCTCCCATCTACGTCAGTCCCAACGATGACAACGGCTACGACATTGCCGACTATACCGCTATTCAGCCCGAGTTTGGCACGATGGCAGATTTTGAGGAGCTGGTGGCCAAAGCAAAGGATCGTGGTATTGGCATTGTGATGGACCTTGTTATCAATCACACTTCCGACGAGCACGAATGGTTCCGCCGCGCGCTTGCAGGGGAAGAAAAATACAAGAATTATTACATCATCCAAAAAGGGAAGAACGGCAAGATCCCCAACAACTGGGGCAACTTTTTTGCCGAGTGCCCTTGGGCAAAATTTGGTGATAGCGAGGACGAATACTACCTGCACCTGTTCTCCAAAAAGCAACCCGACCTCAACTGGCACAATCCCGAGGTCCTCGAGGAGATCAAGCGCATTATGCGCTTTTGGTTGGATAAGGGCGTGGTCGGTTTCCGTTGCGACGTTATCAACATCATTTACAAAAACTCGCTCAAGGACGGACGTCCGCGCCCGATTCTTACTGGTCAGGAGCACTATCTTTCCACCGAGGGATGCCACGAGATCCTCAAAACGCTCCGCCGCGAGGTGCTGGAGCCTTACGGCGCGTTTACAGTTGGTGAAACGGTATTTGTGGATATTGCCAAGGCACGCGACCTTTGCTCCCCCGAACGCCAAGAGCTCGATATGGTATTCGCCTTTGAGCATATGGAGTGTGATCAGGTCATTGTCAAGTGGTTCAAAACCAAGCTTGTTCCGCACCGCCTGATGAAGTGCCTCTCCAAGTGGCAGACCGCATTGGATTGGAACGCTTGCTATTTTGAAAACCACGATCAGCCTCGCTTTATCTCTCGCTTTTCCGATCTTGGACCTTACCGCAAAGAGGCATCCAAAATGATGGCAGGACTTCAAATGACGCTCCGCGGAACGCCCTATATGCACGAGGGGCAGGAGATCGGTATGACAAACGGTGACTTTGCAAATCTTGACGAGGTAGAGGACATTGAAAGCCACAACATTTGGAAAATGGCAACCAAGCTCGGTATCCCCAAACGCATCCGCTGGAAGATGATCCAACGCACCTCGCGCGATAACGGCCGCACCCCCATGCAATGGACGGCAGGGGAAAATGCAGGTTTTTCGAGTGGAAAACCTTGGCTCAAGGTCAACGCAAACCACACCGAGGTCAACGTCAAGACCGAACAAGCAGACCCCAATGGCGTACTCGCTTTTTGGAAGCAGATGATCGCTCTGCGCAAAACGCATCCGGTACTGATAGACGGCACATTCCGTTCCGTTTATGAGGGACGCGCCGTTTACGTCTTTGCGCGCGAATTAGACGGCAAAATGCTGCTTTCTGTTTGCAACATGACAGGCAAGACTGCAAAGCTTCCCACAGTAGTCGGTAAGGGCGGCAAGCTGCTTGCTTGCAACTATGAGGATATTGATGCAAATATTCTCAAGCCCTTTGAATTCCGCCTTTTGGAGATTGAAAATGATTAAGATAGAAAACGGCGTTTTCTCTTTGAATACGCAAAACACAAGTTATCTTTTCCGCGCAACGTCGCGCGGTCACCTTGAGCATATCTATTACGGCACACGTGTGTCCGCAGCCGATGCTGAAGCACTTTGCCTCAAAAACAATATGATGCTAGGCACCACAGTGGCTTACGATGCCGAAAATCCCGCGTACTCTTTGGAAACACTTTCGCAGGAGTATTCGGGCATTGGCAAGGGGGATTTCCGCCATACACCGATGGAGCTCATTCTCCCCGATGGCTCTTTTGTTACCGACTTTGTCTACAAAAGCCACAGTGTGTCAAAAACGCCCGTCTCCGATGCGGCTCTTCCGTTTGCTACGGGAGAGGGGGAGACCTTGACGGTCATTCTGGCAGATAAAAAGTATCCCGACCTCAAGCTCGAACTCTACTACACCGTTTTTGAGGATTGCAACGTTATCGCACGCCACGCACGCCTTTGCAACGGATGCGAGGGAGACGTTATCATCCGCAAGCTGATGAGCTTTATGTTCGATCTGCCGCGCGCCGATTACACAATGCTGACTTTGGATGGCGGATGGGCAAAGGAGACGCACGTCCATGAGCGCCCTGTCTCTTACGGTATCCTTGTCAATGATTCCACAACGGGTGGCTCTTCCAATCGCCATAACCCTGCCTTTATGCTCAAGAAAAAGGGAGCGAACGAGGAGTGGGGCGAGGTGCTTGGCTTTAACCTCATTTACAGTGGCAACCACTATTCCGCAGTTGAGATGGGGAACCACGATACCTTGCGCGTGATGAGTGGCATCAATCCGCATTGCTTTTTGTGGAAGCTCAAAACCGGCGAAAGCTTCGTCACACCGCAGGCGGTGATGAGCTATACCGCAGGCGGTACCAACGCGCTGATGGCGAATATGCACGATTTTGTCAACAACCATATCATCCGCGAGGATTTTCGCGAGAGTGAGCGCCCTGTTGTCATCAACAACTGGGAAGCCACCTTCTTCCATTTTAACCGTCGCAAGCTCCTGGCCCTTGCGCGGAAAGCAAAAGGGCTGGGCGTCGAGATGTTTGTTCTCGATGACGGATGGTTTGGCAAGCGTAACAGCGACACCGCAGGACTTGGCGACTGGACGGTCAACACCAAAAAGCTCCCGGGCGGCATTACTGCCTTGGCAAAAAAGATCAACAAAATGGGCATGCAATTCGGACTTTGGTTTGAGCCCGAATGTGTCAATGAGGATAGCGACCTCTATCGCGCGCACCCCGAGTGGGCGATCCGCGTGCCCGAACGGGCACCCAGCTACGGGCGCAACCAATTGGTGCTCGACCTGACACGCGCCGACGTGCGTGACTACATCGTAAACGCGGTGGATGCCGTGCTTTCCTCGGCTCCCATCTCTTACGTCAAGTGGGATTATAACCGCCACATCAGCGATATGTACTCGCTCACACTCAAAAATCAGGGCGAGTTTTTCCACCGCTATATTCTGGGACTGTATGAGATCCTTGACCGCATCTTTTGCCAAAAGCACCCCAAGGTCCTTTTGGAGAACTGCTCCTCGGCCGGCAACCGCCTTGACCTTGGCATGCTTTGCTACTCACCGCAGATCTGGACCTCGGACGATACCGACGCCAGAGAGCGCATCGACATTCAAAACGGCGTCTATTGCTTCTATCCGCCCTCGTGCGTGTCCTGTCACGTCTCCATGACACCCAATCAGCAAACTCTGCGTGATGCGCCGCTTTCCACGCGCTTTAACGTAGCGACCTTTGGCGTGCTGGGTTACGAATTGGATTTTGGCGAGCTGACACCCGAGGAACGAAAGCAAATCAAGAGGCAGATCGCCTTTTACAAGGCCCACCGCAAAACCCTGCAATATGGACGTTTTGTCCGTGTCAATGTGGGAGAGGATAGGGAATGCTGGCAGATCAGCCGCGACGGTGAGTGCGTAGCGGCAATTTACAACCTCGACTACCACACAAGCCCCGCGCGCGATACCTTGCGCGTGTTGAACGTCGAGCGCGATGCCACTTACACCATGCAAACGGTTGAGCAACGCCTCAAAATTTCGCGCTTCGGCTCTCTTATCAAGCACGTATTTCCCATCACGCTCAAAGCCGACGGACCGATCCTGCGCTTTGTCAACCGTCATTTCTCTATGAAGGACGGCGAGGAGTCCTATACCGTCTCGGGGGTAGGCTTGCAATCGGGTGTTCCGCTTTTTATGCAGTATAGCGGAACGGGATATCATCCCTCATTGCGCATCCTCGGCGACTTTGGCAGCACCCTGTATCTGATTCAAAAAATGAAAACGGGAAAGGAATAAACAATCATGGATAAACAAATGAAACGCAACAAAATTTGCTTCGGGCTTGGCACCGTTGGCAGAGATGCACTCTATTCGCTGGTCAGTATGTATCTGTTGGTGCACCTGACCGACGTTGTCGGTTTTTCGGATGGCGGACTTGCCGCTATCGGCATTATGCTGACACTTTTTGGCATTTTTGATGCCGTTATCGACCCCTTTGTCGGCGCGATCGTTGACAGTACCAAAACAAAGTGGGGTAAGTTCAAGCCTTGGATCCTTGTCGGCATGATCGGCACAGGCATCCTGACCGTGCTCATGTTCCATAACTTCCGCATGGGCGAGACCGCGCACATCGTTCTCCTTGGTGTTACCTATCTGCTTTTCAGCATCTTCTTCTCGCTCAACGACATCGCCTATTGGTCGCTGATGCCTGCTATCTCCAAGGACCAAAAGGTGCGTGAGGGAGTTGGCGCTTTTGCCAGAATTTGCGCAAACGTCGGTATGTTTGCAATGGTTCTCATCTACCTCAACGTTCCCTCTATGTTCTCCTTCCTCGGCATGGATGACCGCGACGTTTACTTCATCTTTGCCATTATCGTAACGCTGATTATGTGGGCATTCCAGAGCGTGACCCTCTTTGGCGTAAAAGAGGATAGAAGCAAGCTCCAAAAAGAGGAGAGAACCACTCTCAAGGATCTTTGGCGCGCGCTCGTCGGCAACGACCAATTGATGGTGACCGCCGTTTCGATGGCTCTGTTTATGATTGGTTATTGCACCACCACCGCGTTTGGCACTTACTATTTTAAGTATGCTTATGGCGATGAGGGAATGTATATGGTCTTTGCCGCAGTTCTTGCCGTCGCACAGCTGACCGCGCTCTCCGTATTTCCTCTCTTCCGCAAAAAGTTCAGCCGCAAGCAGCTCTATACGGGCTCGATGATCGCCGTAACCATCTCTTACGTTATCTTCTTCCTCTCCTTTGAGTGGCTGCCCCTGATCGTGATTGCAGGTCTTGGACTCTTCTTTGCACAAGCGTTTATCCAGCTTTTGATGCTGCTATTTCTTGCCGATGCCGTTGAGTACGGTGAATGGAAACTCGGTAAGAGAAACGAAGCCGCAAGCTTTGCCGTTCAACCCTTTATCAATCAGTTTGGCGGAGCTGCCAGCAAGGGCGTTGTTTCCTTTACGCTCATCATTTCGGGCATCAATATGATCGCCAACGATATTGCCGCCAATCCTGCAAACGAGGCACAGATCATCGCATCTATGCCCGAGTCGGCAATCTGGATCATGAAGATTTCCATGATGATCCTGCCGCTGATCTGCATCCTTGTTGGTTTCTTCCTCTACATCAAAAAGTTCAAGATCGACGAGGAGACCTATGCAAACATCCTCTCCGACCTCAAGGAAAGAGAAGAGGCAGCAGAGGGAGTGGAGAGCACAAAGCCCACCGACACCGAGTCCTCTGCGACCGTCAATACCGAAACCAACTAAGAGGAATTTTAAAGCATGAAAAAATCCAATCCTTCGGGATTGGATTTTTTTGCGTTTTCATATTGCATTAAAAAGGGAACTGTGTTATAATAATACTATCTATATTCATTTTTCCATCACCGAGGGAGGGACGATATGTCAACAGCAATCAATGCGCTCATCAATTTTATCGAAAAGAGCCCTACGGCGTTCCACGCCGTCGCATCCTGTGCCGAAATTTTGGAAGAGAAGGGATATCAGCATCTCTCTGAGCAGGACGCATGGAATCTGCAAGCGGGAAAGGGCTATTATCTCACACGCAACCAATCCTCAATCATTGCTTTTCGCATCCCGAAGGGTACGCCGCACAACTTCTTGGTTGCGGCAAGCCACACTGACTCGCCTATGTTCAAAATCAAGAGTGAGTCGCTCTCTCCCGCATTTGACCAATATCTGCGCTTGAACACCGAGCCCTACGGCGGCACCATCTTTTCTACTTGGCTCGACCGTCCGCTCTCGCTGGCAGGACGTGTCATCGTCTCCAACGGAGATAAGATCGAGGCGCGCCTTGTCAATATCGCGCGCGATTTGCTTGTTATTCCCAACGTGGCTATCCACATGAAGAGAGACATCAATTCGAGCTGTGCGTACAATCCCGCAATCGACCTTTTGCCGCTCCTCTCGCAGGACGTAAAAACCGATTTTCGCGCATTCCTTGCCGCCGAGGCGGGATGCAAAAAGGAAGAGCTGCTCGGCTATGACCTCTACGTCTACAACCGCACACCTGCCACTCGCATTGGCATGGACGGCGAGTTCTTCTCGGCTCCGCGCATCGATAATCTGATGTCGGTGTTCGGCACGCTCCAAGGGTTTGTTGAGAGTGAGAACCCCGACTCTGTAGATCTGTTCTATGCCGCCGACAACGAGGAAACAGGTAGCTCCACCAAGCAAGGTGCAGGCTCGGTATTCCTCTCGGACGTTATCGACCGCA
>JAZNYU010000056.1:0-2702 GCA_045594605.1 Eubacteriales bacterium | reverse complement strand
CCGACTTGATTTTGTATTTGCCAACGGGTTTTGAGACATTGCTTTTTCGATGTCTGCGTTGGAAACGTGCGTATAGATTTGCGTTGTGTTGAGCTGTTCGTGACCGAGGATCTCTTTGAGCACACGCACGTCCACGTTGCCTGACTGATACATAAGCGTTGCGGCGGTGTGGCGGAGCTTATGGACGGAATAATGCTTGGATTCCAGTCCTGCAAGTTTGAGGTATTTGTAAACCATTGCCTGCACAGTCTTTACACTCATTCGCTGGTCCAAACGGCTCAAAAAGACGGCTTTTGTTTGCACGTGTGCATACTTTTGGCTCATACGAGTAATGAGATAATCGGTCAAGGCTGCCTGACAAGCATCGTTGAGGTAGATGACACGCTCCTTGCTGCCTTTACCCATGACGCGCAGGGAAGTCATATCCGAGTCGATGTCGCTGATGTCAATGCCTACAAGCTCAGAAAGTCGCATGCCGCAGTTGAGAAAGAGTGTTAGAATCGCATAGTCGCGCTTGCGGAATTTGGAGTCCTTGTCATTGTCAACCGCTGCCAAAAGGCGCATGGATTCGGTGAGCGTGAGCACCTTTGGCAAGGTTTTTTGCGCCTTGGGAGAGTCGATGTCGGTGGTGGGGTTGTATTCAAGATAGTGTCGCTTGTTTACCAGATATTTATAAAGGGAACGGATTGCCGAGAGCTTTCGCGCGCGCGCGCACCATTGATTCTCGCGGTCGTCGGTGATGTAGGCAAGGTAATCGTAAAGATCCTCAGCGCGGATCTTGCCAAGCATCTCAAGTCCTACGCCCTTAACGTCCAGCTTAAAAAACTCCTCAGAGCGGAAGGGAATGTCATTTTCTCGCGCTACGAGATAGCGAAAAAAGGTGCGCAGATCCAGCAGATATTCATCTACCGTTTTTTGTGAGCACCCTTGAATACTTCTCTTATACGACGCGTATTCCTGAATGAGAGATGAAAATTCACTCTTTGAAATAATGTTTGACATAATCGCTCCTTTGTATATCTACCTCTATTATACAACATATCTTGTTATTTTAGTTGATAAATTGTAAATTTTTGCAGTTTGTAGTTGCATTTGACGCAAAAATTCGCTATACTATAGGCAAATACACAACCGAGGTAGTGAAATGAAAGGCTTTTTCAAAAATCATTCCTATGATATCGTAACGATGCTGCTCAATCAGGTTGCCATCTCTTTGTTTGGCTTTTCCTTGGTGCTGGCGGCAATGAAGATCGATAACGATGCTTTGCGCAACGTAACGAGCATCTGCTCCATCCTGTTTTATCTTGTGCTTTTGTATATCAAGGCATGGGATATTGGATACAAGGATAAAATATCGGTAGAGCAGGGCAAAAAGGCAAATAACCCCTTGCGCGGTGCGCTCATTTCTCTGTGCGCCAACGCCATCAATTATCTGCTTGCTGTTTTCATTCTCTTGCGCGCGCTCTTGCCGAATGTAGCTGTTTTTGATTCAATCGGCGGCGTGGCACAGGCAATTTCAATGTTTCTGCAGGGCATGTATGCGGGTATTCTCGTCAATCCTGTAGGCGGCGCGCCCCTCAACACCTATTGGGTCTCCTATTTCCTCACCCCCATCCCCGCAATTCTCGTTTGCGGAATTTCGTATTATTTTGGTTTGCACGACGTAAAATACACAAGCTTCTTTCATAAAAATCAATATCCCGAAAGCGACCGCGAACCCAAAAGAAAGGACTAACCATGATTCAAAATTTGATCTTTGACCTCGACGGCACCATTGTCAACTCCTATCCGCTTTTTGTGGAATCCTTTATTGCCGCGTGCAAAAAAAACGGCATTGACGTGCCGTATGACCGTGATACGGTCTTTCGCATGCTCAAAATCACCGTTCCCGATGCCTACCGCAAAATGGACGTGGAGCACAAGACGACCTATGAAAAATTCTATGACGATTACGTTTCCACTTACTCCGAGCATTACACCGAGCAGCCCGGCTTTGCGCAAACGATCGATCTGATCAAAAAAGCGCAGGCGGCAGGGAAGAAGAACTTTATTTATACCCATACAGGGCCGATCGCCAAGGAAATTCTGAAAAACATCGGTATTTTGGATTGCTTTGAGTTTGTGTTAGATGCTTCCTATCCTTTCCCGATGAAGCCCGCACCCGATGCGCTCCTGTTTTTGGCGGAGCATTGCGAACTGGATCCCAAGAGCTGCCTGATGATTGGCGACCGTCCAATCGACGCCTTGGCAGGAATGAACGCCGGAATGGTCGGCTTTTTGTGGGACGAGGACGACCTCTATCCCGATGCCAAAGTGGATTACCGCTGCAAAGACATCACCGAGGTTGCTAAAATTGTTGGGATATAAAAAAGAGGACAGAGACGAAAATCTCTGTCCTTTTTGTATTCTTTTTATCAAACGTTAAATCTGAAGAATACGATATCTCCGTCCTGCATGATGTACTCTTTGCCTTCACTACGGAGCACACCTGCTTCTTTTGCGGCGTTCATAGAGCCGTGCTTTACAAGGTCGTCAAAAGCCACGATCTCGGCACGAATAAATCCGCGCTCAATGTCCGAGTGGATCTTTCCTGCTGCCTTGGGAGCTTTGGTGCCTTTGCGAATGGTCCAAGCGCGGCACTCGTCGGGGCCTGCGGTCAGGAAGCTGATAAGACCAAGAAGGGCATAGCTTGCCTTGATGAG
>JAZNYU010000055.1:0-4165 GCA_045594605.1 Eubacteriales bacterium | reverse complement strand
AGGGTGAATAAACGGTATCTGCCGTTACGTGGCGCAACACGCTTGTGAAAGCACCGTAGTGGTCGGAGTGCGGATGCGTTGCTACAACGTAGGACAAATGCTTGACGTTGTGCTCTGCAAGATAGTCGATGATAATATCGTCATCATCGGGGTTGCCCGCATCGATGAGCATTGCCTGCCCATCGCAAATGATGAGCATGCAGTCCGCTTGTCCCACATCAATAAAGTGCGCTTCAAAATAAGAGCCGTCAACAACCGGTGGAAGTTCAACCTCTTGCTTTTGGGTGGTTTCTTCAGGAGATGCGTTGAAAAGATCGGTAATAAATTCGGGGATCTGACAAGAAGAAAACGTGACCAAGAGGAGCAGAACGGCAAGAAGTGCCGCTAAAATACGCATTTTCATAAGATACTTCCCTTTCTTTTGGTATTACGAGCCGAACTCTACGAGCTCAAGTCCTTCGTTGTTATCCAGCGTGTGGCGGATGTGCCACTCACTGTTAAAGAGCAAAAAGTCATTACCGCGGAAGTCCTGCACCCATTTGACGTCAAACAAATGCAGCTTTTTGGGGTCTGCGCCGTTTGCAATGCGGCGAATATATTGGTAAGGTTGTGAATATTGACGGTAGCTAACGCCGTATTCCGCTTTCATGCGGGATTCGAGCACTTCGTATTGCAGCATACCTACAACGCCAACGTACACGCGCTCCAAGCCTCCGCCCGGCTCAATAAAGATTTGAATTGCACCCTCTTGAGCGATCTGGTTCATACCCTTGGCGAACTGCTTACGCTTCATACTGTCGATCTGCTCGACCATGGCAAAGCACTCAGGAGCAAACGTAGGAATGCCCTCAAACTGCACCTTGTTTGATTTGTCACAAACGGTGTCGCCAATGCTGAAAATGCCAGGATCGAACACGCCGATGATGTCACCGGCATAGGCTTCTTCAATGATGGAGCGCTCCTGCGCCATCATTTGTTGAGGCTGCGAAAGGCGGAGCGCCTTGTCGCCCTGCACGTGGAAATACTCCTTGTCAGACTCGAATTTTCCAGAGACGATGCGCATAAAAGCAATACGGTCGCGGTGCGCCTTGTTCATATTTGCTTGAATTTTGAAAACGAATGCCGAGAAGGTCTCCTCAAAGGGTTGCACCTCGCTCTCCCCTGCCTTGCGGGCAAGCGGTGCGGTGGTCATTTTGAGGAAGTGCTCAAGGAAAAACTCAACACCAAAGTTGTTGAGCGCCGAGCCGAAGAACACGGGGCTGAGCTTGCCGCAACGAACGGCATCAATGTCAAAATCGAAGCACGCACCGTCCAGAAGCTCCACTTGCTCAACGAGCTCCTCGCGAGCGTAAGAGCCGATCAGCTCGTCAAGACGCTCGGTGTCGGTAATATCGCAAGGAATGGATGCGAGACGGTCACGTCCGCGGTGGGAGTCGCCAAAGGCAAGAATTCTGCGACCATCGCGGTCATAAACGCCCTTAAAGCCAACGCCGCAGCCAATGGGCCAGTTCATGGGATAGGTGCCAATGCCAAACTCTTTTTCCAGCTCGTCGATCAGGTCAAAGGGATCTCGCGCCTCGTGGTCGAGCTTGTTGATAAAGGTAAAGATCGGGATATGACGCATTGCGCAAACCTTGAAGAGCTTGCGCGTTTGGGGCTCGATACCCTTTGCGGCATCAATGACCATAACGGCACTGTCCGCAGCCATCAGGGTGCGGTAGGTATCCTCGGAGAAGTCCTGATGTCCGGGGGTGTCAAGAATGTTGATGCAGTATCCCTCATATTCAAATTGCATAACCGACGAGGTAATGGAAATACCTCTTTTCTTCTCCATTTCCATCCAGTCGGAAACGGCGTGACGGTCGGATGCCTTGCCCTTGACCGAGCCTGCCGTTTGAATAGCACCGCCGTAAAGCAAGAACTTTTCGGTCAGCGTAGTCTTACCGGCGTCGGGGTGAGAAATGATGGCAAAGGTGCGTCGGCGATTGATTTCTTGTTGCAATTTACTCATTGTTGTGTAAAACCTCATTGTAAAATCGTGATAACTATATTATTATAGCATATGAGGCAGAAAATTACAAGAGCTTTTTTCAAGTCTTGCAAAAAAGTTGGGCGGCAGTTTTCTGCCGCCCGATCGTTTGCTCTTTTTTATAGCAATCCGTATTTTTTTGCAATTCCTTGTGCGTAGCTGTTTGCCTCTGCCTTTCCCTTTTGAATGAAATAAACGCGGTTCTCACCGTTGATGGTGGCGTGCAAATAATCCACACGTGCACCGCACTCGGCAATTTTAGGCTCACTTTCGCAAAGCTGATGATAATGCGTAACAAAAATGCATTTGGCACCGATCTCACAAAGCTCCGCAATAAAGTTTGCGGCAATGGGAACTGCGGCAGAGGACGAGGTTGAGGTAAATGCCTCATCAACGAGGACAAGACTGTTTGACGTGGCTTTTTGCAGGATTTTGGAAAGCGTAATGCACTCCTGCTCAAACCGCCCCGCCGAATTGGATGCCTTTTGTTTTTCGACAGACACCTTATAGATCGCATCGCAAATGGGCATCGTCGCCGACTTTGCGGGGATCGGCATACCAAGCTGAAAATAGTATTGCGCCGCTCCCACAGAATTGAGAAAGACCGTTTTGCCGCCACTGTTCGGTCCTGAAACGATGTATGTGCAAACGCCACCTTCCAGCCGAACGGTATTGGGTACGATCTCTTTCTTCTCTTTTACGCGGCAAAGCGTATCGTCATAAAGAGAAACGAAATCGAAGGTTCGGTCGGTGCTGATTTTGGGGAAACATAAGGGAATGTGTTTGCCTTGGAAATGCTTGATGCGAGCAATCGCACTTGCAACAAAGGCAAGCGAGGATTGCCACTTGATGTAATTCAGTATCTTTTTGCGTGCATAGCCAAGCAGACGGCTTCCGCAATGATGCAGTCCGCTATCCACCGCGCTCCCCAATGCCTTGAGGACGGCATAGTTGATTTGCTGATTTTCCTGAAAGGTAAGCTTTTTGTCGATCGTAGTCAAGGGCGCGATACAATGGAAATCGTCCTTTGCAAAATCCAAACGCAAAATGCGGTCAAGCAGATCGCCCGATTTGAATTCCTCGTCATGAAGCGCAAGGATCCCCGCCTCTTTGGGCACAAACGTGGTATTGAGATTAACACCGATGGTAATGCTTCGAATATAGTTGAGCTTGCCCGCGTTCTTTTCGTAATAAGTCTTGATGCTCTGGTATTCCTTTGATGCAAAGTCCTCTTTTGCAAGCTCGTACAAGCATTTGACCGATTCCGACTTCACCCCACTCATAAGGGGAGAGAGTGAGGTATAAATAAAATCAACCAGATTGGTGTAGACCATTGGAAAAAGGATGTTGCGCACGTGTTCTTCTCTGTTTTTTGCTTTGATGTGATAGGTCACGAGAGGCTCGTACTCGGTCAGCTTTTCGGAAAGCGCACACAAAAAGCCCGAAAGAGCTTCACTCTGGAGAACGTCTGCAAAAAGTTCCTGACGGTGCAAAATCGTTTCTTTATCGACAGAAATATACTTTTTTGCGGTATCAAAAAAGCTATCTTTTCTGACAAGCTCTTCCCTTGCATCAAAATCAAGAATACACGACTCCTCTCTGTTCAAGTACATAAAATCCATAATACCTCCAAAAAATAACCAAACGGAATTCCCAATAGCTTGAGTAGGATAATAACCATTACGTGAAAAACGATGTATGCCCCGGGAGAGATACTGCACTGCCTCCAAATGTCATAAACCATATACACAAACAAACCGTACAACATAAGATTTGGAAGAACGATATAGCCAAAAAAGACTTTGTTGCGAATGGAAAACAGAAAAAGCAATTCAATCCAAAACGGTAACAAGGTGCGAAAAAGAAGGCGTTTTGAAATGGTGATGTGATACGTCTCTCCCAGCTGCAAAAACTCCGCATACATAACATGCTCGCCTTTTTCTGCTCTCAGCTTTTTTGTATACCAAGCCATAGTGCTCCTCCTTTCCATGTGTGCTACAAAAGATTTCCCCTAGTATTCTACTACAATTGGCGGTTGACTTCAATAACCGCGTGGTTGATGGAAAACAAACAGAAATTTATTCATCAAAAAAGTCGTCCACCTTGCAGCCGATAGTATCGGCAAGAATGGGCAAT
>JAZNYU010000054.1:0-12513 GCA_045594605.1 Eubacteriales bacterium | reverse complement strand
TGATTTGTGGGGTATTACACTTGACGAACAATAAAGATTATGGTATAATGAAAATACAAACCACAAAAAGGAGTTGATCATTATGTCTGCAAACGTACACTTTACCAACACGACACTAACAAAACGAAATATGGATAGGAGATATAATGATCAAACTACAAGGAAAAAGAAACTCCGCTATCGTTTTTGCTGATAAGCTCGACAGACCTACCAAAACACAGATCTGCGAATTATTGCGCGAAGAAGCGTATGCGGATAGCAAAATACGCATCATGCCCGACACACATTCGGGCAAAAACGTTGCCGTTGGCACAACCATGACCGTCAAAAACAGAATTGCGCCCTCTCTTGTGGGTGTTGATATTGGATGCGGCATGGAAGTTGTGTTTTTGAAGGAGCAAGAGCTTGACCTCCAAAAGCTGGATAAGGTGATTCATTCCTTTATCCCCTGCGGCACAAAAACACACGATATTCCGGTCGCCTCATTTGATTTTGACGCCTTACATTGCAAGGGGAGCGTTAATTCGGAACGGGCTCTGAGGAGCATCGGAACGCTTGGTGGCGGAAACCACTTTATAGAAGTGGATCGGACAGAAGCGGGCGAGCTTGTGCTTGTCATCCATTCCGGCTCACGTCAGCTTGGCAGCGACGTTGCAAGCTATTACCGGGATCAAGCATACCGATACCAATGCAAAAAGCAAAGAAAACGGGCACGCCAGAGCTATTATGAGGATGACGCGGGCGGATTCATCAGCAAAAAATCGAGCCAAAATTCTGTTCAGGTGAAGCGAGAAACCGCAGTTTTGGAAGGGGATCTGCTCAGGGAATACCTTCACGATCTTGACGTTGTGGTTTCCTTTGCCGATTTGAACAGACGAACGATGGCAGAGCTGATCTGCGATCAAATGGGACTTACGGTAACAGACCGTTTCGCGTGTATTCACAATTATATTGACACCGAGTATATGATACTGCGCAAAGGAGCTATTTCGGCGCGCCTTGGCGAACGTGTCATCATTCCCCTCAACATGCGGGACGGTGCACTGCTCGGAACGGGAAAAGGAAATTCCGAATGGAATTTCTCCGCTCCTCACGGAGCCGGTCGCGCCTGTACCAGAACCGAAGCAAAATACGCTTTTACGGTAGAAGAATTTCAGCGGGAAATGGAAGGGATTTATACCACAACCGCCACCGAAGGCTCTATTGACGAATGTCCGATGGCGTACAAAGCGCCCTCCCGAATATTTGAATTCATAGGCGAAACGGTATCAGATTACGAAGTCGTAAAGCCAATATATAACTTCAAATCCTGCTAACGAATCTAAAAGAAACGGTCAAAGGCATAGGGTTTTGGCTGTTTTACAATAAGAAAAGGCATATTCTGGTGAATATGCCTTTTCGATTTGTTTATTTATGTTTTTATATCTCATTACCTGCTTTATAGCCGGAACGAATTGCCTCAGCGATGCCTGCGGTTCTTTCTCCGGAGCAGTCGCCTGCATAATAAATCGGAGTGGTAACACCTTCAACGTCAATTACATTTTTGGTGGAGCCGGCTGCCATAACAACCATATCGCAATCTATGACGATTTCGGTATTATCTGTGGTATTGAACGCCGTTACACATTTTCCGTCATTTTGGATAGACAATACTTTTGTATTGATATATTGTGCTACGTTATGCTCGGCAAAACCCTTCATCATTGTGGGCAATACCGTGGAGGATTCTTCTTTTGCAATTTTGTCCATCATTTTGATAACCGAAACCCGGCAGTCGTTGTTTGCCAAATATTCAGCGGTTTCGGCATCTACCAACCCACCTCCAATGACTATTTTGGTGAGGAACACAAGAACGAAAAAATAGCAATTACTTACAAAAAAGACTTGACATAGAGTCTAAAATGTAATAATATATAGAGTGAAAGAGCTCAAAAAGACATTTTTGAATTGAATTACACGAGAAAAAGCGAAAAACAATCACCCAAAAGGAGAATTCTATGATAGGAACAGCATTGGACAGAATTTCTGCCGCAAGGCAGATCGCTACAAAAACGGAGAAAAAGGTGATCGACGGCATTTTGAAAACGCCCCCCGAGGAGATCATCTATCTTTCCATCAGTGATCTTTCGGCACGTCTGAAGGTAGCTGATGCTACGCTTGTTCGTTTTTGCAAAAAGATCGGATACAACGGCTTTCAGGATTTTAAATTGCACCTGAGCCAAACGGTTGCCGTAACCGGCAAGGATAGCGTTGACAGTACGGCAAAGCGCATCGCGCTTCAGATGGTAGATGCGATCAACGAGACCTCCCGTGGCATTCGCTACGAGGAATATCTCCGTATTGCGGAGCTGATGATCCATTCCGACAAGGTCTGCGCGTTTGGTGTAGGTAACTCTGCCATCACCGCCATGGAGATCAGCAACGTGCTTGCCCGTTTGGGCATGATCGTGACCTACACGCCCGACCCTCACCTGCAGGCAATGATCACCAGCAATCTTGGAAAAAACGATACCGTCATCCTCATTAGTGTTTCGGGCAGCACGAAGGATATCATCGACGTTGCCGAAATTGCCAAAAAGAACGGCGTCAACATCGTTATCATTACCTGTTACGATATCTCGCCTCTGGCAAAATACGCCGACCACATTCTGCTCTCCACCCGCCGCGAGGCAGCCTACGAGGGCGGCTCCGTTTCTACCATCGTTTCTATTTCCTACATCATCAACGTGCTCTACAGCGCGATCCGCGAAAAGCTGAGCGATGCAGGTCACGAATACACCATGCGTGCAGCCCAATCGGTTGCCAACAAATCCCTGTAATCAAGTGAGGTAACCTATGCTGCAGGACAGACAAATTGATCGCATGATACTCAAAATGCAACGCCTTCAGGCAATGTATGAGGACCGCCTTGTTAAAAGCGAGATCCACCCCGAGGTCACCGTGCAGACGGGGAACACCGAGGCGATTGCCACCGAGGGGATGCAATGGGGAAGTGAATTTGCACTTGCCACTTTTTCCTTCACCGTAGATGGAATTATCGAGGGGGAGAGGTACTATCTTGTTGCCGAAACGGGCGCGAGTGAGCACTTGGTCACTGTGAACGGGAAAAAGGTGGGGTTGCTGGATTACATCGCCCCCGCCGACGCCTTTGAGCCACCCTCTCGCACACACAGATATCTCTACCTTGACGGCTTGAAAAACGGCGACACGGTCAGCCTTGAGGCGTATTTTTCGCATACCATCCCGGGGCTTCACCCCTACGATAAGCCCTTCACGTTCTCTTTTTCAGGCTATATGCCAAACAGAGTTTACCGCTTTATCAGCCTCGTTTGCATGAACGAGCCGCTTCGTGCGCTGAATGAAAAAATGATCCTGCTCGGGCACCTGTATCAGTCCGAAAAGGATGGCTTTTCCAAGGCACGTATTGAAAAAACCTATCTGGAGCTGTTCAAAATCCTCCCCTTGGAGGAGGTCGTACCGAGGGAGGAGCAGATCGCATCTGCCACGGCGGTGATCGACGCTTTGTTTGAAGAAGGCAAAAAGCTCCCTTACGTTGGCATCATTGGGCACTCGCACCTGGATACCGCTTGGCTTTGGACTGTCGAGGAGACCAAGAGAAAGCTGATGCGCACCGTTTCCAACGCGGTAGAGATGCTGCGCCGCTACCCCGAATACACCTTTTTTATGTCCACCGTTCTTTATTTAAAGTGGATCGAGGATGCAGACCCCGTTTTGTTTGCCGAGGTCAAAAAGTATATCAAGGAGGGCAGATTTGAGGTCAACGGTGCCACTTGGGTAGAGTGCGACGGCAATCTGACGGGTGCTGAGGCATTTTGCCGCCAATTCGTGCGCGGCAAGCGCTATCTGCGCCAAAAATTCGGCTATGAATCCAATGCCTTCTGGCTCCCCGATACCTTTGGTTATTCGGCAGCGTTGCCGCAAATTATGAAAAAATCGGGCGTGGATTACTTCCTGACCACCAAGCTTTCCTGGAACGATACCAATATGTTCCCCTACGAGACCTTCCGTTGGCGCGGCATCGACGGCAGCACCGTCCCCGTGCATTTCAACAGTATTCATACGTGGATAGACGAGGAGTCGGTTGCCACCCGTCTGGATGCCATCCGCAACAAGCGCGAAAGCGATAGCGTCCTGATGGCTTACGGCTTTGGCGACGGTGGCGGAGGCCCCTCTGCCGAAATGGTCAGCCGCGCTATCTTTACCGAAAAGACCGCGCAACGGGCAAAAGTTGAGCACACCACCGTTGCAAACTTTATGAAGAAGATCGATGCGATGGAGCTGCCCGAATATTTTGGTGAACTGTATCTGGAGCTTCACCGCGGCACCTACACCACAAACCACAATCTCAAAATGTATAACCGTCGCTTGGAGGAGGCACTTCACGACGCCGAGCTGGTTTCGGTTTTGAAGAATGACCGTGAGGCAAAGGAATTGACCGACCGTCTCTACGATACGCTGATGCTCAACCAGTTCCACGATATTCTTCCGGGCACCTGCATCGCAGAAGCGACCGACATCGCTCTTGGCGAGCAAGCTGAAGCGCTCCTTGCGGCAAGAGCCTACACCTCGGGCAAGGGCAAAAAAGGCAAAAAGTCTTACTTCAACACTCTGCCGCACAGTCGTTTGGAGATCCTCTCCACCGATCGGGGACAGACCTACGAGGCACTTGACGGCACACGCGTCGTTGCCCCCTATAAATTTGAGGGGACGGGGTACGGCAAAAGGGTGAAGGGAAGCGGAAAGATTCCCTTTACGGTGTGCGAAAACAAGGTCAAAACGCCGCATTTTGAGGCAACCTTTACCGAGGGCAGGATCACCTCCTTGATCTACCAAGGGCGTGAGCTTGCAGGGGAAGGTCTGCACCTGATAAAAGCGTATGAGGATCTTCCGTTCATTTACGACAACTGGGATATTGACGTCGACTACCGACTGAAGGAAAAGCCCGTTCGTTTCATCAGTCGAGAGGTGGTCTCCGTTGGCGAATATCTGCTCGTCATTCGCGTCAAGCACGAGATCGGGGAGCACTCTATGCTGGTCACCGACGTCAAATTCCGTTACGACAGTCCGCAGATCGAGTTTGAAAATCACCTCACCGCAGGAGATACACACACCCTCATCCGTGCGGAGCACGATACCACGCTCTTTGCGCAATCCTACAAGTGCGAAACGCAGTTTGGCAACCTTTTGCGCAACACATACCCCCGAGACAAGAGCGATATTGCCAAGTTTGAGGTCTGCGCCCACAAGTGGACGGATCTTTCCGAGAGCGGCATGGGCATTTCGCTTTTGAGCGACGTCAAATACGGCGTCTCCTGCCAAGGCACCAGACTCGGCATCACCCTGCACAAATCGGGCACACACCCCGATGCCCGCGGTGATAGGGGCGAGAGTTATTTCAGCTATGCCATCTACGTGCACGAGGGTGGACTCTCTATGGATACGGTCCGTCGCGGCTACAACTTCAACTATGCACCCGTACGCACCAGCCATCGGGATCTGGCGTCTCCCTTTACGATTTCGGGCGAGGGAAGCGTCGTTCTGGAGACTGTGAAACAGGGTGAGGACGGCGGCATCGTTCTCCGCCTTTACGAGGCGCTCGGCGCGACTTCGTCCGTGAAATTGACCGCACCGCAAAAGGAGCTGATCCTGACCAATATTCTCGAGGATGAGCTCGAGTCGCTTGGCGCGGGAGAGGTCTCTTTGACCTTTGCACCCTTCGAGATCAAAACCGTCAAAATCAAATAATTTCCATTCAAAACGGCAAACAAAAATATTTTGGGCGGACCCGATACTTTTCGGGCCCGCCTTGTCATATATATGGTACGGGAAAGCTTGTCTTTTGCTTGAAAACGAGCTCCATTTTGGCGGTCAAAAATGAAAAAAATTTCAAAAATAAAGAAAAAAATAAAAATTTTTTTCAAAAACTATTGACATTTATGATAAATAGTTATACAATAAGATGAGAACAAAATTGACTTTTTGTGCAACCTACACAAAAACAAAACACCAAGCTGTACAGAAAGAACAAAAACGAGAACCGACGCTTGAGAAAGAGGGCAAAGAAAGCCTTGTCAAGCTGTACAGAAAGGATCAAAAGAAGAATGAACGCATTAAAAAGAGGACTCATCGTATCTTGCCAGGCTGTCAAAGGCGAGCCGCTTTACGGATATGGAATCATGCATCTGTTTGCCAAGGCGGCAAAGGAGGGCGGCGCTACGGGCATCCGCGCACTGTGCGATGATATCGATAGCATCAAGGACGAGGTAAATCTCCCCATTATCGGTCTGGTAAAGGAGATCTACGAGGATAGCGAGATCTACATCACCCCTACCAAAAAAGAGGTTGACAGACTGCTTTCCACCAAGTGCGACGTTGTTTGCATGGATGCAACGCTGCGCAGCCGTCCGGGCGGGATCACGCTCGACGAGCTTTACGCTTACGCGCGCGAGCACGCAGATGGCAGAGAGATCATGGCAGACGTTTCTACCATTGAAGAAGCGCTCAACGCCGACCGTCTCGGCTTTGATTACATCTCCACCACAATGAGAGGCTACACCCCCTACACCCAGCAATATGCAATCCCCGACATCGACTTTGTTCGGGAGTGCTGCCAAAAGGTAAAGCACGCCAAGGTGATCGCCGAAGGCGGTGTGTTTGAGGTCTCCCACATGGAAGCTATTTCCGAGGTGAACCCCTACGCAGTGGTCGTTGGCTCTGCCATTACAAGACCCAAGGTCATTACCGAGCGTTTTATGGGAGCACTTCACCTCAAGGACTGAAAGGCAACAAAAACGGTAACCGTTAACAAAGAAATCATGAAACTTGTATACATTCCCCTGGACGAGCGTCCCTGCAATTACCACTTTGCAGAACGGATCGCAAAGGGCAGCCCGATCGAGGTCAAAAGCCCACCGCGAGCGATGCTCGGAGATAAAAAAAGACCTGCCGACATAGCCGCTCTCGAAAAATTCCTTCTCGACAGTGCCGCATGGGCAGATAGCTTTGTTCTCTCGTTGGATATGCTCCTTTACGGTGGCATCCTGCCGTCCCGCCTGCACCGCATGAGCGAGGACGAGCTGACAGAACGCCTCGGCGTGCTTGAAAAAATCAAGGCGATCAATCCAAAGGCAAGGATCTATGCATTTGCCTTGATCATGAGATGCCCCAAATACTCGAGCAGCGACGAGGAGCCCGACTATTACGAATACTGCGGCGAAGAGATCTTCCGCACGGGTCAGGTCAAGCACAAAAGAGCACTTGGCATGATCGGGGAAGAGGAAGCGGAGGCGCTTCTTTCGCAATACGCTGCAGTTATCGGCGACAATCTCTCGGATTTTGAATGCCGCAGAGAGGTCAACCGCAACATGCTTATCAAAATCGTTAAGCTGCTTGGCAAAAACATTGATTTTTTGGTCATTCCGCAGGACGACTCCGCCGAATTCGGCTATACGTCCATGGATAGAGAAGCGATCAAGGATGCCATCAAAGAAGGACCTTGGGAGGTTGCCATGTATCCCGGTGCCGACGAGGTCGGCATGACGCTCCTTGCCAGAGCCGCTTGCGAATACAAGGGTGTAACCCCCAGGATCGAGTGCATCTTTGCACACGAGGACAGCCCGAACGTCACCCCGCTTTACGAGGATCGACCGCTTGGCAAAACCCTGCCGCATCAAATTCTGTCTGCGGGCGGCGTTCCCGTAGCAGAGGGCGAGCAGTCCGACATCCGTTTGTTTTTGAATTATCCCGCGTTTGAGCCGAGAGAGGTTTTTCAAGGCCCATCGGACGGTTACCGCGCCAGAAACCTGCCGCTGTTTTGCAGCAAGATGACACAAAGTGCAAACGAGGGCAGAGTGACCGCGTTGGCAGACGGCGCGTATTGCAACGGCGGCGACAAGGAGCTTTTGGAGTTGCTTCAAGAAAGCCTTCCGCTCCTTGACCTTTCGGCATACGCAGGCTGGAACACCTCGTCAAACACGCTCGGCACCGTTATCTGCCAAGCAATATTCGTTTTCCTCTTTGGAGACAACCGCCATCACAAACGCTTTTTGGCGGAGAGAATTTTTGAGGACGTCGGATATTGCGGACACGTGCGCGGTTTTGTCACCAATCAACTCCTGCCGCCCCTCGGCTACGGCTACTTTGACGCAGGGGAAGAGGAGGGCGAGGTCGCACGCCTTGTCAAACGGGAGCTGGAGCGCTTTATTGGCGAAAGCTTCCCAACGCTTTCCAAGCAATATAAAATTTCCGTATGTCGCATGCCTTGGCGCAGAATGTTCGAGGTGGATCTCTCTTTGGAAGAGATCGTCGAGCAAAGTCGGGCGTGAGACAAAAATACACCATCACCACAACCGCAACCATCTACAGCACAAATATTTTTGAGAACATTATGCAAAACTTTGATACCTGCGCCAAGGAGGCGCAAACCCTTTCACAATTGCGTGGGGTATGGCATAGACCGTGCCCCGACAAAAACGAAGGCAATCTCGATGAACTTTGCGCAGTGCTTGACCGCTTCAAGCGCTCGGGAATCAACACGGTCTTTTTGGAGACCTTCTATCACGGAATGACGATCTTCAAGACCGACAAAGCACCGTACTACACGGGCTTTGATGCATATTCCTTTGGAGAGTACCCCGATTATCTCACCGCGTTTGTCGCCGAGGCAAACAAGCGCGGCATTGGGGTGCACGCCTGGGTGCAGGATTTTTACGTTGGCTACCGCGAGGATGCCGCACTGGCTGCCATGCATCCCGAGTGGCTTTTGGTCAATCAGCAGGGCGGGCTTCGCCACACGACCGAGGGACGCGAAAAGGGAGGATACGTTTTCCTTGACCCCGCCAACCCCGAGGTGAGAGCCTTCCTGGTCGATCTATATGACGAGCTTTTGACCAAGGTCCCCCTCATCGGCGGATTGAATCTGGACTACATTCGTTACCCCATCTCCGAGTTTGGCGAGGATACCGATACGGGCTATACAGAGACCTGTATGGATGATTTCGCAAAAAAGCAAAACCTGACCTTGGATCCCTCTTGCAAAAGAGAGGACTTGGTCGCACAGATCAAGAGCCGCGATCTTCTCGCACAATGGACAGCCCACAGAGCCTACTACATTACGTGGTTCGTGCGCGACGTTTACGAGATGATACAAAAGAAGCACGCAGGAAAGATCGTTTCAACGGCGGTGTTCCCCGAGCTTGCGGCATCCTACAATATGAAAAAACAAACGATCCGTGTATGGCTCGAAAAGAAATACGTCGATATGGTAACTCCAATGGTCTATTTCTTCGAGACGGAAAAGGTCTATGACGCGGTCAAAAATATCAAGTCCATTTGTGGCGACATTCATTGCTACACAGGGCTTTATACCACCTACCACAGTCAGTCCTGCTCCGATCTTGCCGAGCACATCGCCGCAAGCGAGCGCGCGGGAGCCGAGGGCTTCGTTCTGTTTGATTCGGCAAGAACCTTCCGCGAGGCAAAGGAGGATTACGAAAGCTTCCTTTCCGAGCGTTACGGCAAGGCATAATTGCCACCTGTTTCCAATGGCGTCATTAAAATTCAAATAAAAACAAATTTGAGGAGACAACATGAAAAAGCATTTAATGAGATTGGCAATCTTTACCCTGATCTTCTCCATTTTCCTTCAATGTGCTCCCGCAATCAGCGCGGCGCAGGAGGGCGAATACGAGAGAAATCTTAGCCAAAGCGTAACGGCGACTGTTGGCGAAAAGACGCTCCACGCAATCACCGACCCCGTGGTATTTTGGGAGGTTGCATCGGGCGGCTCGCTTTCCGACTATCAGATCAAGTTCAATAGCGTAAGCGAGGACGCAACGGTTATCTACACCCCCTGGTATCCCAATACCAAAACGGGCAGAGCAGGCTCTTACGTTGAGTACGTTTGCAAGCTTGACAGCGAAAACCAATACGTGGTAACCGAAATCGTCACCGCGGGTGACGGTAACACCTACATTCCCGTAGGCGGATTTGTTATCTCCGTTCACACCTCACAGGACAATGGCTTTGCGGCAGTTGGCGACGTTGTTGCCCTTGGCGGCGCAAAGATCACCATCCCCACAAAGGCGGTTGAATCCGACGAGAAGAGAATCGTTATTGACTATACCAACACAAACCGTTCCGGCCCTATGATCGTTTATTACGATTATCAGTTTGGCGAAAAGACGGGCACCAACCCCTTCGGCTCCGAGGTCATCTGTCAGTATGACTTTGAAGAAAAGGCGTTCAAGGTCATCGACTTCCGTCCCTTCGGTACGGGCGATGATTCCGGCTCTACCATTCCCGATAACGGCTTTGTGCTTTCCTCCTACGGTCCCGGCTACCGTCAGCTGCTCTCTCCCGATCAGCTCTTCTTCAAGGGCGACAAGGTGAGAATGGTCGGCTTTGACTACATCCGCTTTGGCGGCACCGTAGTTGGCGAATACGATTACATCAACCCCACCAAAGAGGGCAACCCCGGCTCTATGGAAACTCCCACCGAGGAGTTTGCCGCATACCGCGGTGAAAACCAGACCATGATCTACAAGGACGGTTGGAGCTACAAGGGCGCAGCAGGCACGGGTACCAACGTTTACGGCTACGAGGCAGCCGTTGACGCGAACGGCGTTGTTGTTGAGCTTGGCGTTAACGTTTCCAAGATCCCCGAGGGCGGTTACGTTATTTCCGGTCACGGCAAGGGCCGCGACTTCATCCGCGCAAACGTTGTTCTCGGTGCAACCGTTGTTCTCAACGAAAAAACACAGACCTATTCCGTTTCCACAACGCTCAACAGTTACTACGAAAATCTGGTAACCGACGTTGAAGCAGTCATTACCGCTGCCGAAACAAGAATGAAGCAACTTTATGACGTTGACACTGCTGCACTGACCTCTTATATTGAGGCTGTAAGAGCAGAGCTTGTTTCTCTCAAGAAGGTTAAGGAAGACATCGAGATCGCACTCGAGGATCCCAACCTCACCGAGGACGGCAGAGTCAGCCTTTTGATGAGCTACAACAACAGCCAGCTCAAGATCGAAAAGCTTCGTCAGCAGATCCTTGTTTCCTCTGCCGAGAGCAAGGCAGTCTCTGCAAGAGCGGTATGGCACAGACCGATCGAAAACACCTATGAAGAGATCGAAGCCAACATCCGTATGTATCAGGAAATTGGCATCAACCTCATCTTTGTTGAAACACTTTACAACGGCTACTCGGCTTTCAAGAGTGACGTTGAGGAATTCCCCTATCACAAAAATCTCGCTCTCACCTACACCAAGGGTGGCACCGATCCTGTTGTTTACAACGATTACCTCTCTGCATTCGTTGCTTTGTGTAAGGAATACGGCATTGAGGTTCACGCTTGGGTAGAGAACTTCTACGTAGGCATTGATCCCTTGGCAAAGGTCGTTACCATGCATCCCGACTGGATCATGTACAACGATGACGGCACCTACCTGCAACGCAACGAGGGCGGTCTTTACATCTTTATTGACCCCGCAAACAAGGCGGTTCAAAACACCCTCATTTCTTACTACAACGACCTCTTTGATAAGAACCCCGACGTAGCAGGTCTTAACCTTGACTACATCCGTTACCCCGTCTCCTCCAGAGAAGAGGATACAGGCTTTACCATTGAGTCCATGAAGGGCTTCTACGAGGGCGTTATGGGCAAGAGCTTTACCGCGAACCAATCTTCCTCGAGAGAGAAGATGTACAACAAATTCACGCAGCTCTTTGATAAGCAATATCTGCTTGGCGGTCAGGAAGAGGCCGACGCAAACTATCAAAAGTGGGTTGACTACCGCATGGGCTTGATCACGGGTTACGTAAAACGCATTAAGACCGAGATCAAGGACGAGCGTGGCATCATTCTTTCCACCTCCGTATTTGCATCTCTTCAAGAGTCCACCAACGCAAAGAAGCAGGATTGGCAGACCTGGTATCTCAATGGCTGGATCGATCTTGCAACCCCCATGGCATACTACACCAACTCTACCGACGTTCTCAAGAGAGTAAACGATATGATCCTGATGGGCGGCAATAACTGCCTCTACTACACGGGTATCGCTTCCTCTTACAGCGGACTTCCCGCATGGCAGAACAAGGAGCACATCGAGGCATCCTATCAGGCAGGGGCAAGCGGTTACGTTATTTTCTGCTCCACCCAGATCATCGGTCACGAGGACGTTCAAAACGCACTCAAGAGCGGTGTAAACAGCAAGTGGGCAGTTCTTCCTCACGCTCCCATCGCCGATCTTCTGGCTGCAACCAAGGCAGACCTTGCATCCAAGGCTGACAGAATCTACATTCCCGCAGGCGGTATGACCGCTGAGCAAAAGGCGGCACTCGTTGCAGCCATTGAAGAGATCGAAGATATGTCCGCAGAAACCGCGGTTGATATCTACAAGATCCTCAAAAAGGTAGAAACCTTGGCAAAGAGCGGCGTCAAAGATATGGCAAAGGGTTACTCCCGTCAAAGAATCGCCGAGCAGCTCAACG
>JAZNYU010000053.1:0-13945 GCA_045594605.1 Eubacteriales bacterium | reverse complement strand
GTGTTGTAAACCTCGGTGATAACGCCGGTTACGTAGTACTTGCCTTCGGTGTAAACGTTGTGCTCCTTGGATGCGCCAAGAGTGATTACTTCCTCAACGGTGAGGGTGGAATCAGCTGCGGGATCCTTTACTTCGGGCTCTGCGGGAGTGTCGGGAGTTTCGCCCTCGGTGTAGGAGACCTCGATCTTGTTGATTCTGGTCTGTGCGGAGAGTTGGAACTCAACGGAGGTTGCGTTAACAACGATGGTAACAACAGAGCCAGCAGCGGTTGCGGTGTAGCCGGCAGCGGTTGCGCTTTCAGTCAATACGTTTGCATAAGAGCTGCTGAGGCAGGTAACTACGATGTTAACGATGGGTTGACCGTTGGTGCTTGCAAGAGTGAATTTGGACTTTGCATAGCAACGGAAGTGGTCTGCGTCGGTAACTCTGATAGCGGTGGTGGAAGCATCCTTGTAATTAACGAAGGTAAAGGTTTCAGCTGTCCAGGAAATGCTCAGGGAGTCCTCTGCGAGAGTACCGCTTACAGCGGTGATACCGATGGAATCGGCTGTGGGAGCATCGGGAGTATCGGGGGTTTCAACGGGGGTGTGCTTAACGATCCAACCGTTCTTAATTTGAGGAGTGCCGTTGTATTGACCAACGATACCGTAAATGGTAACGGTGTCGCCTGCAACGGGCTTAACTTCCATAGCATCGTATCTTGCGGAACCGTCTGCACTGTAGGTGCCGTAGATGGTGAGGATGTTACCAGCCTCATCGGTAATCTTCATGTTACCGTATTGGGTGTTGTAAACCTCGGTAATAACGCCGGTTACATAGTACTTGCCTTCGGTGTAGGTGTTGTGATCCTTGGATGCGCCAAGAGCGATAACCTGTTCTACGGTGAGAACGGAATCAGCTGCGGGATCCTTGGGCTCGTCAGCCTTGGGAACGTCAGCGCCGCAAACGTCGCACTTTTCGTCGCCGTCAGCGTCAACGTGCTCTTTGCACTCGGGAATTTCGGGAGTTTCGCCTGCAGGAGTGTGCTTAACGATCCAGCCGTTCTTAACTTGAGGAGTGCCGTTGTATTGACCGATTACACCGTAAACGGTGATGGTGTCGCCTGCAACAGGCTTTACTTCGAGAGCATCATATCTAACAGAACCGTCTGCATTGTAGGTGCCGTAGAGGGTGAGAACGTTGCCGGCCTCGTCAACGATTCTCATGTTACCGTACATATCATTGTAAACTTCCTTGATAACGCCGGTTACATAGTACTTGCCTTCGGTGAAAACGTTGTGCTCTTGGGTAAGAGCGAAATCGATAGCATCCTTTACGGAAAGGGTGGAATCGGGAGCGGGAGTGTCAACATCGGGGGGATTGTCGTTGGGCATGTCAGCGCCGCAAACGTCGCACTTCTTGTCGCCGTCAGCGTCAACGTGCTCTTTGCACTCGGGAGTCTCGGAGCCGGCGGTGCGAGCTACGATCCAACCGTTCTTAATTTGAGGAGTGCCGTTGTATTGGCCGAGGATACCGTAAATGGTAACGGTGTCGCCTGCAACGGGTTGTACGGACATAGCGTCGTAACGGTCTGTACCGGTGGAGCTATAAGTACCGTAGATGGTGAGGATGTTGCCATTCTCGTCGGTAATCTTCATGTTACCGTATTGGGTGTTGTAAACTTCGGTGATAACGCCGGTAACAACAACCTTGCCCTCGGTGTAGGTGTTGTGATCCATAGAAGCACCGGTGTCGATAGCATCCTTAACAGAGGTGGGCTTGGTAACGGACATGATCCAGCCGTTCTTGATCTGAGGAGTGCCGTTGTATTGACCAACGATACCAAAGATAACTACGTAGTCGCCTGCAACGGGTGCATTTTCCATAGCGTCGTATCTTGCGGAACCGTCTGCACTGTAAGTGCCGTAAATGGTGAGAACGTTGCCGAGCTCGTCAACGATCTTCATGTTACCGTACTGGGTGTTGTAAACCTCAGAGATGATACCTGCAACGAGGTGCTTCTCTGCGGTGTATTGGTTGTGATCCATGGAAGCGCCGAGATCGATGATGTCCTTAACGGATTCAGCGGTCTTGGAGAGCTTCAGGGTGAATTCCTTGGTAGAGGTTGCATCGCCGCAAGTAGCGGTAACGGTAACGATAACCTCGGTAGCTGCATCGGGAACGGTAACAGTCAGCTTGTCGTCAGCGATTGCAACGAGGTCGGTGTTGTTGGAGGTCCAGGTGAGGACAACCTCAGGATATACAGCGGTAGGAAGATCTACAGATGTATCACTGGTGTAGGAGGTGCCGAGCTTGAGTTGATCGAGAACGTCAGCGATCTTCTCTTCGTCGGTCTTAACGATCAGTTGGAGGTACTCGAAGCAATCAACGCTTACGGGAATGAGGTAAGGATTGCTGTTGTACAGAACGAGAATACCGGTAGCATTTGCGTTCCAACCGAAGTGCTCAAGGTGAGCTGCATCGATGGTAGCCTTATCATCTACCTTGAGGCTGGTGGGGAAGTCGGTAACGTATGTACGAACGTAAGCTTCCTTGCCGTTGAGCTTGAACTTGAGGTACTCGGAGGTGCCACCGAGCTCTTGGCCGGTGATCTCAACGCCCTTAATGGTTACGAGCATACCAACGTAGTTCTTCAGGCTGCTGCCGTTAGCGAACGCTTCGGTAATGTCAACGATGTCAAACTCGTGGATGGTGGGGTCAACGATTCTTGCAACGCCGCCCTTGATTTCCTGCATGCCGGAGTAGGGAGATACAGGACCGGAAACTTCAACGATCATACCAACTTCGATGCCGAGGTCTGCAACCGGGTCAGCATCCATTTGGTAGGAGTAGTAGCCGCCCTTACCGTTAAGGTCAGCCAGGAAGAGGTGGTTACGGGTGTTGCCTGCTGCCTTGGAGTTGATACCAACAACGATACCCTTAACAACAACGTTGCCTTCGGTCATGTCGATGTATTCCTCAAAGGGAGTCAGAACGTACTTGGGAACAGTAAGATTAAAGGACTTGGTAGCAGTCTTGTCGCCACCCTTAACGGTAGCTGTCAGAACGTACGCGAGTTCTTCGGGAGATTCTTCGTCTACGTCAACGATAAAGGTGTTAGCATCCTTAACCTTGATAGAAACCTTGTCGGTATCAACAGACCATTCAACAGTGTGACGAACGCCTGCGATGCTTGCAACAGCGGTTACTTCAAAGTCGGTAGCGGTGACGGACTTGTTCTTGTAGAGGTTGTAGATGTACTCAGCGGCTGCATCTACGTTGAACTCTTCATTGATTCCTTGGTTGTTGCCCTCGCCACGGATCGCTGCGAAATTCTTCAAAAAGTCGCAGGAAGAGAGAGAGGCTACGCAAAGAATCAGAGTCAACAGAACTACTAAGAGTTTTTTCATGGTGTTTCTCCTTTTTTCTTTTTGTTTTTTTATTTAATTCTTACAAATTAAATTCAGTGAACGGTGATTGCGCCAATATTAAAGACGCGGATTTGGATCTGTGCTTCGGTAGAGCCTTCGGGCGTGTAAGCATCTACAATGCCGATCACGTCAATGGTTCTGCCTTCAAATCTGTCAGCGGTTACCAATTCTCCGTTTTCATCGTAAAGAACGATGGTGCGAATGACAATGGTAACGCCGTCCTTTTCGCAGGTCAGGGAAATCGCGCCCTTATCGTCGCTGGTTTCCTTGGTGGTCGTGTAGGTGTCAACCACTGTCAGACCCTTGAGGGTTACGGAGGTGTGGAGAGCCAACTCGTTGTTTGCCATCTCCTTGGTTTCTTCCCCAACCGTAACGGTGGTCTTGCCGGTCATAAAATCAGCAAGATTGACGATCTCGGTGTAGGGAATAGTTTGTTCCTTTTCGATCAAGTGTGTGAAGGAGGGATCGCCCGGCTTCATTTGGTCGTATTCCAGACCTGCGATCTGGTAAGCGTTTACGACCTCGGCATACTGGAACGTACCAACCAGATAAACCAGATTGCCTGCCTTGAGGAATCTCTTTGCGCTGGTTGCCATGTTGTAGCCGTAGAAGACCTGCATGCCGTAGCACTTGCCGTCCTCTTCATCATATTGTTCGATGTAAAGGGTACCGTTGGTGTCCTGCGAAACAACGCCCTCGATGGCGACCTTAACGCCCTCGTAAGCATCGCGATTGGTACGCAGTTCCTTAATGGTAACGGGGGTTGCTGCTCCGTAAGGATAGGAAGGATCCTTCTCTCCGGAGTGAACGTAGAGTTTTTCTTTGGTTGCTTGATTCAGAGCTGCCATACAGGTCGTGCCGTAACGGTTTTGACCGGAATTGGAAGCTACGGCATAGCCGCTTTGCAGAATTTCAATGTTGAGGTTGCGCCATTCGCTGTTTTCGTCTGTCTTGTACCAGATCCACAGCAGGTGGCGGCCGTTGTTGTCCTTATTCCAATTGCTGTCGTCGGATTCCAGAATAATGGCGTAAGCGTTCTTCAGCTTTTCTTTTGTGTGAGCAGCTGCTGCCTTGCCCCATTCTTCCAGTCTGCCGGTCGACTCGGGAGTATCGATTGCAAGGTATCTTGCCTTTACAATACCCTCGGGGAACTCTGCGGACTCTTTTACGTAAAAGTGAGTGGTGTCGCCGTCAATGTAAGACTTGACCTTTGCCTCGATCTTGAGGCTCTCAGAGGACATATCCAGCTTGGTGTCGGCAACGTAGTCAACGTGCACGTGCTCTTCTTCCTTAGGCTTGAAGATATCCAAGCAAGAAGACAAGCAGGGCAGAAGCATCAGCATAGCGATGAGCGCTGCCATCAAGCGGACCATCCTGGGGGCGGGGGTTACCCGCCCTTTTTGAATGGAAACGTTTTTCATAATTGCAATAGGAAAGAATTATTTACCGATCTGGTGGTTGCATTCCTTAACTGCATCGGCAAATGCCTTTTCAATGCCTGCAGCGGTAGCGCAGCTTGCATCGGTCATGCAGAATTGCATCAGCTTGCCAACCTCGTCACGAGCGGCGGAAGAACCGTTGAATGCGGGAGAAGTGTAGTAAGCGTTTGCCTGCTCGAGAGCAACCTTGGTTGCCAACAGGGGCAGACCCTCGTAACCGTTTGCTGCTGCGAGCTCTTCAGCGTAAACAGCGTTATCGGTAACGTTTTCAAGTACCGGAATGTAACCGGAGGTCATACCGAACTCAGCTTGGAAGTTGAGGTTGGTGGTCAGGAACTTAACGAAGAGCCAAGAAGCGCGAACTTCTGCCTCGTTGGACTTCTTGAAGATGCAGAGAGAAGGACCTTGGGAGATAACCTTGGGAGCTTTTGCATCTACCTGAGGAACGGTTGCGATGCCAACCTCGAACTTGAAGGTACCGTCGTCGTTCTTGGGAACCTGGTGGTTTGCGCCTGCGGAGGAACCGATGCACATGTAGCAGTTACCGTCCTCGTTGGGGTTCTTGGTGAACAGAGCAGAGGTATAACCGCCGGAGATCTCTTGGGTGGTTACGTAGCCCTTTTCGTACCATTCGCGGAACATGGCAACAAAGTTGCGGTTGGTCTCGTTGTTGAACAGGAAGTTTTCGCCGTCCTTGGTTGCGCTGGTGTAGGGAGAGCCGAGCTGCTCGCACATGGTGATGAACCAGTTAGCTTCGGAGTCGTAGCCGAGAGGAATGCACTTGGGGTCGATTTCCTTAATGGTTGCGCACAGTGCCTCGAGGTCTTCCCAGGTCTTGGGAACTTCCAGGTTGTGTTGATCAAAGAAAGTCTTGTTGTAGTAGAGAACTTCGGTGGACTTAGACATAGGAAGTGTGTACATCTTGCCGTCGCCGTAAACCTTACCTTCGTTGTAGTAACCGTCGATAAAGTTGTTGATCTGCTCTTGGGTCAGACCAAGGGTCTCGGTGGTGCCGTCTGCACGGGTAACAACCTCGGTGGAGGCAATGTACTCATCCAGAGTTTGAACAGCGTAAGCGATGTTGTAGAGCGCTACGTGGTCGGGATAGCAGTAAGCGATGTTGGGTTGGTCACCAACGGTGATCTCGGTTTGGATCTGCTCACGAACGTCGTCGTAGCCGCCAACCTGCTTGTGCTCGATTACGATATCGGGATACAGCTTGTTGAATTCTACGATATACTTATCGAGAACTGCACGCAGGGATTCACCCATGGTGTGGTAGAATGTGATGTGGATCTTACCATCATCGTTTTGCTTGTTGCCACCAAACAGATCACAAGAGGTAGCAAACAGGGGGAGAGCCAGCATAGCGAGAGCCAGCAAAAGGGATACGATTCTTCTTTTCACGGTAGAAGTTCCTCTCTTTCCTAATTTTGTTTTTGTTTTTATAATCTACAGCCGGGGGACTGTAATTACCTGTGGTGTGTATCAGCCCTTGATACCGCTTCTCGAAACACCCTTCATAATGTACTTACGAAGGAAGATGAATACGAGGAACAGAGGAGCAGATACGATGGCAACGGCTGCCATCTGTACGGGAATGTTAACGTCGCCGGTCGTGGTGGTAAAGGCGTTACGCAAACTGTTTGTGATCAGGCGGTGCGCTTCGTCGTTTGCAACCAAACGAGGCCACATGTAGGAGTTCCATGCACCCATCATCTTCAGAATGGTAATCGAGATCAGGGTGGGGAGCGCCAGGGGGATCATAACCTTCCAAAGGTACTTGAGGTCGCTGGTGCCGTCTACCTTTGCTGCCAGATACAGTTCATTAGGAATCTGCAGGAAGTTCTGGCGGAGCAAGTAAATGTAGAATACACTCACGAGGAAGGGAACGATCAGAACGGTGAAGGTGTTTTTCCAGTCGCCCATTGCGATCAGATCCTGAGAGCCAAGCTCACGGCCGAGGGTTCTCAAGCCGAGGAAGTTACTAACGGTCTGATAGTTGGTAATGGTAAAGAGCTCACCGGGGATCATCATGGTTGCCAAGAGTGCGGCAAACATTGCGTTCTTGCCCTTGAACTCAAGGCGAGCAAATGCAAACGCGGTAATAACGGTGATGACCAGAGAAAGCACGGTGGAAACAACGCCAACGTAAAGGGTGTTGGAGAACAGAGTTGCAAGGTTTGCGGTGTTAAAGGCCTCAACGTAGTTATAAAGAATGATCTTGTTAGGCCAAAGGGTTTGAATGGGTAAACGGTATTCAGCCAATTCCTTTACGGAGGAAATGAGCATGAAGTAGAAGGGGAATACAACGATAAGCGCCATAATAACGAGGAAGACATACAGGAAGACCTGCACCAGAATGCGAATTGTGCGTTGGTGGGACTTTTCCTTTTCGATGTTCTTCTCAAACACAAAGGTTTTTTGATCTGTCATACTGTCACCTCCTTAATAGTGCGTGTTCTTCTTGCTGACGTAAAGGTTCAGCATAGTGACCACGAAGATGATTCCAAACAGAATCAAAGCAGCAGCACTCGCGCGTCCTTGGTTGTTTGTCAACGAGTCGTAAATGTAACCGACCATCGTGTTCAAGCGTCTGGCGTCGCCCGTGGGACCCATGTCTTCGCCAAAAATACCAACAACGCTGGAGTATTCCTTAAATCCGCCGATGAAGCCCGTGATAACAACGTAGGTGATCATGGGGGAGAGGAGCGGAACGGTGATGCGGGTAAAGGTACGGAAACGGGAGGTGCCGTCAACCTTTGCTGCATCGTAGTATTGCTTGTTAACGCTCTGCAAGCCGCCCAAAAGGACGAGGATCTTGAAGGGGAGTGCGTTCCAAACAATGTAGATGACCATAACGGTCATGTTAGCAAGCTTAGTAGAACCAACGTTGATCCAGTTGATGGCTTCGCCACCGAAGAACTCGATCACGTTGTTGATGATGCCCGCGGTAATGATCAACTCGTTCTCATTACCAAAGTTGTTACCAACCATATTGAACATTGCGGCAAATACCATACCGATTGCAATGGAGTTGGTTACGTAGGGCAGGAAGAAGATTGTTTGCAACATTCTTCTGAAGGGTTTGATTGCGTTCAGGCAGACCGAGATGACAAGTGCAAGAATGGTGGAGATCGGAACTGTCAGCACACACAACAGAATGGTGTTGGACAGACAGGTGATAAAGCCTTTGTATTGAACAACGCTTACAAAGTTACCAAATCCGAACTCAAATTTCGCACCGCCAACAGCGGCCAAGGTGCTATAGCCTTCCATAAACGCCATGCGGATCGTGTTGAAGATCGGCCATACGGTAAAGATCAGCAAAAGAACGATCGCAGGGGAAAGATATAACCACGCCTTCCACGGATGTTTACTTCCTACCATAGCGCCTCACCTCAAATTTTCTTGTATTTCTTTTTCAGTGCAGCAGTGATGAAATCGTCATTTTCCTGTGCAGAGAAAATGATGCGCTTTTCATTCACCTTGCTGAACAAAAATACCTTGTGGGGCTTGAGGTTGTAGCGGACGGTTGCAGATGCGGTGTCGATCTTGCAGTCGCCGTCAATGATAGAACGAACGGTGGGGTTGCAGGATGCGGGATGCGTTGCAACAACACTTGCATCGCGGCCCATAATTTCAAGGTTGGTCAGGTTGCAGGTCATGCGGCCATCCTCTGCGGGAATGAAGCCCTCGGGACGAATACCAACGGTTACAGCTTGATTTGCTACGCCGTCAACGTCCAGAACGCTCTCTTCACCGATGTAGAGCTTACCGTCTCTGACCTCGCCGTTGAATACGTTGATGGGAGGAGTACCCAGGAACTTTGCAACGAACAGATTGGTGGGGTTGTCGTAAACCTCTTGGGGCTTACCTACCTGTTGAATAACGCCGTCTCTCATAACAACGATCATATCGGAGATGCTCATTGCCTCTTCCTGGTCGTGGGTTACGAAGATGGTGGTGATGCCGGTTTCCTTTTGGATACGGCGGATCTCTTCACGCGTTTGCAGACGCAGGCGCGCGTCGAGGTTGGAGAGGGGCTCGTCCAAAAGCAGAACGCCGGGCATCTTAACGAGTGCACGAGCGATTGCAACACGTTGTTGCTGACCGCCGGAGAGGGCGTTGGGCTTTCTCTCCATCAACTCGTCGATCTGTACCAGCTTTGCTGCCTGGTAAGCTCTTTCCAGCATCTCTTTTTTAGAGAGCTTGTCGGGGCCCTTGAGGTTTTGCAGAGGGAACAAAATGTTCTGCTTAACCGTAAGGTGGGGGTAGAGTGCGTAGTTTTGGAATACAAGACCGACTCCGCGGCTTTCTGCCGGGAGATTGGTGACTTCATTGTCACCAAAGTAGATCCTACCACCCGAAACTTTTTGCAAGCCGCTGATCATGTAGAGCGTGGTGCTCTTACCGCAGCCGGAGGGGCCAAGCAGACCGATCAGCTTGCCGTCCGGAACGGTAAAGGTAAAGTTATTTACCGCCATGAACTCTTGCTCGCGTTTGTTACGAGGGGGGAAGATCTTTGTTACGTTTTCCAATACAACTTTCATACAAGACTTCCTTTCTGTTCGCTTAGTATATTTTAGCTTTTTTGCTTGCTTACGAATTTTGTGCTTTTTCTGCCACCGATTCGGCGTGCAGCTTTTTCTTATACTCCAAAAGATCCTCGGGGGAGTCAAAGATCATCTGGCTTGCAAAGTCAACAGTCACCGTGCCTGCCAGCATATCGTGCAGGGGAGTATTTGCCTGCGTAAAGATCAGGAGTGCAACCTCTGCTACTGCCAAGAGGAGCAAAAGAATGATGGTCACACTGCTTGCCGTGCCAAGCAGAAGGGAGAGTAGGCAGAACACGGGGATCATCGTTTCTACCGCGTATTTACCAAGGGCCGTGCGGATGAGCAGGATCACGGGGGATACCTTTACGCCATCCATGCGCATAACGGCAACGCCGAAGATCTTTTTGCCAAGCGTTTGACCGTTCTTGAACAACAGCGGAACGGCAAACTCTAAAATCAGGTGGGAAATGAGGATCGAGAAGGTGAGCACCAGCAGAATGAGCTGATTGACCATTCCGTATGCGTGGAGGTAATCCTCGTTTTTGAAGAGTGCCTCGGATGCCTCGTTAAAGATAGCCTTTTGTTCCTCGGTCAGCGTGTTGTAACGCTCCTCGGTCATCGTAATGGAAAGAGCGCCCTCAAGCTCCTCTTTTGCCATAAAATCGCTAAGGTTGTAATCCTTTGCGTATTGGTCGCAAATGGCAACCATTTTGTTTTGCTGTGCATCAATACCGAGGACGGTAGAGAGCAAAAGGGCAATACCGACCGCCACGATGCAAAACAAAATAAAATCACACAAAAAAGCGGAAATGCGTTTCCACATACTCGCTTTTTGCAAATCGTAAATCATATCAAGTCCTCCGCTATTCGATCGCACGCGCGTGTGCGCGACGCAAAGACCGCGGGCAAGCCCGCGCGTTACAATAAATTGCTATTATATTATAACACTACCGTCTACAAAAAGCAACAGTCTTTTTTGTTTTTAGATAACTTGACCGAAAAATCGTCATTGTGCACAATGGCACTTTATCGAGGTACAATACACCTTTCCAAAAAAGAATAAAAAAAGAGGGAAACTCTCTCCTTCTTGTGTGATTTTGACCAAAACGGACAATTAGAACGCAAGATATGCGATGAAACGGTTTTGGGCATTTTCCCAATTCTATTTTTGGATATGTCCACGCAAAAAATACCCCTGCCGCAACCCTGCAGCGGGAGCTTGAAGGGCGTTTTTGGGAGCTCAATTTTGCGCAAAAAAAGGAGCCTTCAAGCGCCGGAAAATCAGCGCATTTTGCTCCTTTTTTTGAACGAGAAAATGCCGCTCGAAACGGTGTTTTGAACTGTTCTAAAACCGCCTTTGGGGCGCAGCTCTGATCCTTTTTAAGAAAACTGCCCAAGAAACGAAAAAAGCCGTTTTTGCACCACGTATATGCGTTTTTGGTGCAAAAACGAGCGTTTTTTCGGCTTTTTAGAGGTTTTTTTCGAGGGTTAGGACTCCTTTTTTTCTGCCAGCTTGTCCAGGGCGTAGCGGTAGCCGCTTCCGTATTTGAGGCACTTGCTGACGCGGCTGATGGTGGCTGTGCTGATGCCGATCTTTTGAGAGATGTTCTGGTAGTTTTCTCCCTCGTCCAAAAGGACGGCGGCATCCAGACGTTGTGCCATATCCTCAAGCTCTTTTATGGTGCATACGTCCTCAAAAAAGCGATAGCAATCCTCAACGGTTTCCAGGCTGAGAATGACTTCAAACAAGCGGTCGATGGATTTTGACTGAAAATTCGGCATGGGACGTCCTCCTTGTGATTTTTACACGAATATTTTACCACTTTATCATACTAAAGTCAAGAAAAAACGCGAGTATTTACGAAAAATTCATATTTTTGCGTTTTATTTGTCTCAAAAAAGTCCTCGCGCGGGCGGTTGTTTGTGAGATTTGTATAGACTTTGGTGACGAAATACACTATTTTTTTACTTGACAAAGATTTACGCGCGTGTTATAATATATCTATACAAACGAGATTTCTGCGACTGACGGATAAATGTGGGTTACCACAGTGGAACAGAAATCTTTTCAAGCCGACCGTCTGGGCGCACTTTCCTTGCAATGGAGTAGTGCGCCCTTTTGTATTTTTGCTCAAAAAAATAGTAAGGAGAACATCGGAATGAAAAAAGTAGCCATCATTATGGGGAGCGCGAGTGATCTTCCCATCGTACAAAAAGCCATCGACATGCTCGTCTCTTTGGCGATCCCGCACGAGGTGCACGTGTATTCGGCACATCGCACCCCCGCCGAGGCAGCAGCCTTTGTAGGCGCGGCAAAAGAGAACGGCTTTGGCGTCATCATTGCCGCCGCAGGCATGGCGGCGCATCTGGCGGGCGCGGTTGCGGCAAACACCACGCTGCCTGTTATTGGCATTCCCTGCAAGTCGGCGCAGCTTGACGGCTTGGATGCACTCCTTGCTACCGTGCAAATGCCAACGGGCGTTCCCGTAGCCACGGTTGCCATCAACGGCGCGGCAAACGCCGCACTGCTGGCGGCACAAATTCTGGCGCTTTCCGACGAGGCACTTGCGCAAAAGCTGATTGACAAGCGCGCGGCAGATGCACGTGCGGTACTTGAAAAAGATGCGGAAATTGCCGCTACGTTCAACAAATAATCAATACCAACCCGAAAAATAAGGAGACAGACATATGGGCGGATTTTTTGGAGCGGTGTGCCGCGAGGATGCAATATCCGACGTTTTCTTCGGCACCGATTACCACTCACATCTTGGAACCAAGCGCGCAGGCATGGCGGCGTATGACAGGGAGATCGGACTTCAGCGAGAGATCCACAACATCCACAACTCGCCGTTCCGCACGCGCTTTGAGCATATTTTTGACGAAATGAAGGGCACGGCTGCCATTGGTTGCATCAGCGATAGCGACCCGCAGCCACTCCTCATCTGTTCCAACCTTGGCAAATACGCTATTTGCGTGATCGGTGTCATCAACAACGATGAGGAATTGATCGAGCAGTATCTTTCGAGCGGCGGCGGACATTTTAACGCCATGACGGGTGGCAAGGTCAACGGCACCGAGCTGGTGGCTGCACTCATCGATCAGAAAAAGAGCTTTTGCGAGGGGATCCTGTTTGCGCAGGACGTTATCCAAGGCTCGGCAACCATCCTGATCTTGCGTGACGGCGGCACGATGATCGCCGCGCGTGACCGCATGGGCCGCACCCCGATGCTGGTAGGCAAGCGCGAGGACGGTTATTGCGTTACCTTTGAGTCCTTTGCTTACCAAAAGCTTGGATACGAGGCAGAGAGAGAGCTGGGGCCGGGCGAGATCGTGGAGATCTCTGCCGACGGCATCAAGCAGCTTGCACCCCCGCGCAAGGAAATGCGCATTTGTGCCTTCCTGTGGTCTTATTACGGTTTCCCGAACTCCACCTACGAGGGCGTTAACGTTGAGGTGATGCGTTACCGCAACGGCCGCATTATGGCACAGAACGATGCACTCCTTGGTAATAACGAAGGCATCGACTACGTGTGCGGTGTTCCCGATTCAGGCACGCCACACGCCATCGGTTATGCAAACGAAAGCACCATTCCGTTTGCACGTCCTTATATCAAATACACACCTACGTGGTCGCGCAGTTTTATGCCAAACAGTCAAGCCGATCGCAAAAAGGTGGCAAAAATGAAGCAGATCCCCGTACACGAGCTCATCAAGGATAAAAACCTTTTGTTTGTGGATGACTCCATCGTGCGCGGCACACAGCTCAAGGAGACGGTCGATTTCCTCTCGCAAAACGGAGCGCGTGCCATCCATATGCGCTCGGCGTGCCCCCCGATCATGTATAGCTGCAAGTATCTCAATTTCACCCGTTCCACAAACGAGATGGAGCTTTTGGCTCGTCGCATCGTCATGGAGCTTGAAGGGGAAGAGGGATTCCAATATCTTGAAGAATACAGTGACGCAAATACCGAGCGCGGCAAAAAGCTGCGCGCGGCAATTTGCGAAAAGCTCCATTTTGACTCGGTAGAGTTTCAAACGCTTGAGGGCGTCATCCGTGCGATCGGAATCGAGCCCTGCAAGCTTTGCACCTACTGCTGGAACGGAAAGGAATAAACGGTATGCATAACAACTCAAAATCTGAAAGCTACGCTGCTGCGGGCGTGGATATTACCGCGGGCTATCGCGCAGTCGAATTGATGAAAAAGCACATCGCGCGCACCAAAAATGACGGATGTTTAGATGACGTGGGCGGCTTTGGCGGCTGCTTTGGCTTGAATTTGTGCGGCATTGAGGAGCCCGTTCTCGTTTCCGGCACCGACGGTTGCGGCACCAAGGTCAAAATGGCGATCCTGCTTGACAAGCACGACACCATCGGCATTGATGCCGTTGCGATGTGTGTCAATGACATCATCTGCTGGGGCGCACGTCCTCTGTTTTTCCTCGACTATATTGCCTGCGGCAAGAACTATCCCGAAAAGATCGCTGCCATCGTTGGCGGTGTTGCCGAGGGATGCGTGCAGTCGGGCGCGGCTCTCAT
>JAZNYU010000052.1:0-6889 GCA_045594605.1 Eubacteriales bacterium | reverse complement strand
GTCTATTAGCAAACTAACGAATTTATTTTGTTATATTTGTGAGAGCGCTTTTTGGAAGGGGTGTGGGGGAACCTTTTTCGCGAAAAAGGTTCCCCCACAGATCTTTTCCATTATAAAACCTTACTCAAAAATTCTTTTGTTCTCGGGTTTTGCGGATTGCTGAAAAGCTGGGCGGGAGGGGCATCCTCGGCGATGACGCCACCGTCCATAAAGAGGACGCGGTCGGCGACCTCGCGGGCAAAGCCCATCTCGTGTGTGACGATGACCATTGTCATGCCCTCGTCGGCGAGCTCCTTGATCAGGTCGAGAACCTCGCCAACCATTTCGGGGTCAAGAGCGGAGGTAGGCTCATCAAAGAGCATGACCTGCGGATTCATGGCAAGCGCGCGCACGATGGCGATACGCTGCTTTTGTCCGCCCGAAAGAGTAGAGGGGTAGACGTTTGCCTTATCCTCAAGCCCGATGCGGCGAAGCAGAGACATCGCGCGCTCGGTGGCGGCTTCCTTGGTCTGCAGCTTGAGCTCAACGGGCGCGAGAGTGAGGTTTTGCAAAACGGTCATGTTATTGAACAGATTGAAGTGTTGGAACACCATACCCATTTTTTGGCGGGCGAGATTGATGTTGATGCCGTGCTTCTCTGCAAACGCTTTTTTGGCGGCGGTGAATGCACGACCTTCGTTCTTTTTGAGCAGATGCTCATCGCAGATCTTTTGGAAGGCGTCCGCCTCGCTCACACCCTTTTGCACCAAAGATTTGTAGGTGCGAGAGATCTTGATGATGTCCTCGTGCAAATACGGGTCAGCACCCGTCAGGAGCGTGTCCTCTAACCATACCTCACCAAGAGAGGGCTCTTCGAGCAAATTCATGCAGCGCAAAAGCGTGCTCTTGCCGCTGCCGGAAGGACCAATGATGGCAATTTTTTCACCGCTCTTGATGTTGCAGGAGACACCCTTGAGAACGGCAAGGTCTCCAAAATTTTTATAAATATTCTTAATGCTTATCACTTGCTCTTAACCTCTTTTCAATCAATTTGATAGCAAATGTCAGCAAATAAACAATTGCCAAATAGAACAGCGCAACCACGCTCATGGGCACAATGTAGCTTGCCATGTTGTTGCCGCTACCGATGATCTTTGCCGCCATTGTCAAATCATACATACCGATCATGCTCACGATCGAGGTCTCCTTGATCAGCGCGATAAGCTCGTTGCCGATTGCGGGAATGACGTTTTTGATGGCTTGGGGAATGACGATCTTGAGCATGGTGATCCTGCCGGGGAGTCCGAGCGCGCGACCTGCCTCGGTCTGTCCGACGTCAACCGACAAAATACCTGCACGAATGTTTTCGGCAACGTATGCACCCGAGTTGATACCAAACGCAAGAGTAGCGGTCACGATCATGGGGAAGCCGCGAATGGCAAAAATGACGTATGCCATAATAAAGAGCTGCAATGCCATAGGTGTGCCACGAATAACGGTGATATAAATATTGCAGATCGCCTTGGGAATGCGCATCAGGGGCGTCTTTTTTGCAATGGTCACAATGGCAACGATCGAGCCGAGCAAAAGGCCCAGCAGAGCCGCCAGTACCGAAATGATGAGCGTGGTCTCCAAGCCCTCAAAAATACTCTTCATGTATTTCTCGGTGGAGAAGAGCTCGATAACTTTGTTTATAAAATTCATATCTTCTTCCTTATCTTATACACAGCGAAAAAGAACAATGCCGAAGCAAAGTTCTTTTTCGCAAAGGTAATCTATTTAAATGAGCGATGGGGAGAGATCAGTTCTCAAAGCCCATGTGCTTCATAACCATTTTTTCGATCTCGCTCTTGCCGTCGTCGCCCTTCTTCATCAGGTCGGTCAAAACCTCGTTGATGGCTTTGAGCAGCTCGTCGTTACCCTTGGTTACGCAAATTGCGTATTGCTCTTCAACGGGAGCATCCTCAGCATCGGTCTCGCCGGAGTAGTAAAGGGGAACGCACTTGAGATCTGCGTTGTTCTTGGTAATGTATTGAGCGGGCAGCTCGTCAACAATAACGGCGTCGATCTGGTTTGCACCGATCGCATCGGCTGCGAGCTGTGCGTTGTCAAAGTTGACCAGAGTGGTGTTGGTGTTATAAAGAACACCGTTATAGCCGTAGTCATTTTCCTCGGTTGCGTTGATCTCACCGTCGGTGTAGATCCAACCGGTGGTATCGGTTTGGGTACCGAGCTTTTTGCCTGCGAGTGCTTCCCAAACGATGTATTCCTTGCCGTTTACCGTCTTGGTAACAATGCTTTCATCGTTCTTGGAGAAGATTACGTATTGAACGGACGTGTAGTAGGGGATAGAGAAATCCACCTTTTTTTGTCTCTCTTCGGTAATGGTAATGCCTGCAGCGCCTGCATCACAAACCTCGCCGGCCTTTACGTTGTCGATAATGGCGGAGAACTCAACGTTTACAAACTCAACGTCCTTGTTCATCTTCTCGGCAACCATCTTCATAATTTCAACGTCAACGCCAACAATGTCGGTGCCGTCGTAATATTCAAAGGGAGCAAAGAAAGCATTTGTGTGAACGATGATCTTGTCTTGCTTAAAGCAGGACGAGAAAGCGGCGATGCAAGAGAGCATCAGAACGAGTGCCATAGCAATAGATAAAATTTTCTTCATGATAAATTCCTCCGTGTGAAGATGTTTTTGCGATTGGGTTATCGTGCTTATATGATACTGCATAATTATTCATTTGTCAACCCCTTTTGCAAAACTTTTTATTTTTCATAATTTTTGTGCAAAACAATGCTAAAACGCCTCGTTTGGTTGTGGAAAATGACTATAAATCGAACCGATTTCAGAAAACGCAACTAAAATGCGTGTGAATAAATATTCATTCTATGCATAAAAAAGAGCAGATATATGCAGCTCGCCGCACGCGCACGCGCGCGTATACACGATTAATGAAGAAAAAATGCCGCTCCTATTGATTTCTTTTCCAAAATGTGGTATAATTGATGCAAATCATAGAAAAACTTTCCAAGGAGGAACGATTATGGTTTACGAAAGAAAAGATATTGATAAAAAATACAAATGGGACCTCTCGGTCATTTATGCCGATGAGGCAGCATTCAACGCCGACTATGCTCTGGCAGAAGAAAAGATCAAGGCTTTCCGCGCGCACGCAGAAACGATGACGCAAGGCGCAGAGCAGCTCTATGCCGCTCTCTCCGATATGGGCGAGGTAGAAAAGATCATTTACAGACTGTGGGAATACGCATCCCTCAGCTTTTCGGTTGATACCTCCGATAACCACGCGCAGGCACTGAGCACCAGAGCCAGAAGCCTTGCCATCGCGGCAGGAGAGGCTTCTTGGTTCGTTACCCCCTACATCCTCAAGCTCGACCGCGAGGTGGTTGACAAGTGGTTTGAGGAATGTCCCAAGCTCGAGACCTACCGCCGTATGATCTACAAGATCATGCTGGAAAAAGAGCACACCCTCTCGGATGAGTGCGAGATCCTTCTTTCCCGTATTCAGGATGCAATGGGCTCTCACTCGGGCATTCGCAGCATCTTTACCAACTCCGATTTGCGCTTTGGCAAGATCCGCGGCGAGGATGGCAAAATGGTAGAACTCACCGACACCAACTACGTAGCGCACCTGATGAGTCAGGACCGTCGCGTTCGCAAGGCGGCGTTCACCTGCATCTATAAGACCTACGAGCAATTTGCAAACACCTTTGCAAATCTTTACGAGGCAAGAGTAAAGGAATCCACCACCAACGCAAAGATCCGCAACTTTGCCGACTCCATCACCGCATCCACCTTCCACGATGAAGTCACCCCCGTTATCTACAACAACCTCATCGACTCGGTAAACGCAGGATTGCCGGTTCTGTACGAATACTATGACCTCAAAAAAGAGGTTCTCGGTCTTTCCAACCTGCATCTGTATGACATCTACGCACCTCTGATGGGTGAGATCGACAGCGAGTACACCTATGAAGAAGCCGTTGAGGAAGTCCTCAAGACCGTTAAGGTGTTTGGCGAAGAGTACGAATCCAACCTGCGCAAGGGCCTTTGCGAAAAGGGCTGGGTTGACGTATTCCCCTGCCGTGGCAAGCGTGGCGGCGCCTTCTCTTCGGGCGGTCCCGGTACCGAGCCTTACATCCTGCTCAACTTTACCAACAAGCTTGATGACGTTTCCACCCTCGCACACGAGGCAGGACACTCGATGCACACCTGGTTCTCCACCAACTACAACGAGCCTCACAACGCAAACTACACCATCTTTGTAGCAGAGGTTGCTTCCACCGTTAACGAGCTGCTCATGGCACACCGCCAGCTCGAGGAATGCCAGAGCGACGACGAAAAGCTCTACATCCTCAACCAACTCATGGAGACCTACAAGGGCACTCTCTACCGTCAGACCATGTTTGCAGAGTTCGAGCGCGATATGCACGCGATGTGCGAAAAGGGCGTACCGCTCACCGCAGCCGTTATCAACAAGCACTACTACGACATCGTCAAGCGTTACTTTGGCCCTCGTGTAACCTGTGATAAGCAGATCGCTTACGAGTGGATGCGCATCCCGCACTTCTACACCTGCTTCTACGTTTACAAGTATGCAACCTGCATCTCTGCAGCATCTGCAATCGTAAAGAGAATTGAGACCGAGGGCGAGAGCTACATCAACCAATATATCGACTTCCTCAAGTGCGGCGGCTCCAAGTCTCCCTTGGATAGTCTCCTTGTTGCAGGCATCGATATGACCAAGCCCGAGGTCGTTAAGAGCGCGATCGACGATTTCGCCGCAACCATCAAGCAATTCAAAGAGATTTACAATAAGAAGAAATAATAAAAGAAACAAAACGATCCCCCACCAAACGGTGGGGGATCGTTTTTATTTTTGACCGTTTTGAAAATTACTTATACCAGGAATACCACTCGTGATCACCCGAGAAGTTTTCTACGTTTGCAGCGCTGTCGCTCAAGTCAACGGCAGTGCCTTCAACACCGTTTTCAAAGTCGTCTCTTGTGGCAACAAAATACCAGTTTTCGGCATTTTCAAAGGCAATGCTTGTCAGGCCGGGGCAAGCATAAAAGGGGGCGTGCAAACTTGTTACGCTTGCGGGAATGGTGATGCTTACCAAGGAACCGCAATAGAAGAAAGCATTGGTGCCAATGGTGGTTAGCTTGGAGTCCTCACCAAAAATAACGTTGGTCAATTTTGTGCAAAAGCTGAATGCGGAGTCGCCGATAAATCTGCAATTGCTATCAATTTTGGCAACGGTGATCGATTTGTCCGCCACGCCTGCCAGATATAAATAGGGGTTTTCTTCATTTCCCAAATAATTCAAACTGTCTTTGGTGTTATACTTTACGCCGCTCATCTCACGGAATGCGCCGTAACGGATGTCGGTAACGCTATTGGGGATCTCCAAATTGACAAGGTTTTCGCAATATGTAAAGGCATAGTAGCCAATGGTTGTAACGCTTGCGGGAATTGCAAAATCCGCATCGGTTTTGCCCATAGCGTATTGCAGGATCGTTGTTTGCTCTTTGTTATAGAGGTTTCCTTGCAGGGAGCTGTAATGTTCGTTATCCTGGTCAACCTCAATGCTTTCCAAGGCCAGGCACCAAGAGAATACTTTTCTGCCCATGCTTGTAACGCTATCGGGAATTTTTACGCTTGTCAAGCTGTCGCATCTTCCAAATGCATCCTCACCCAGTTGGGTAAGACCGTACGGAAGGGTAACGCTTGGCATAGCGCTGCACATCCAAAACGCGCCCTTGCCGATCAGTGTCAGGGCATCGGGCAGATTTACGGTCTGCAGGCTTTCACACCAGCCAAACGCGTATTCGCCAATCTCTTGGACGTCGCAACCGATCACAACGCTTGTCAGGTTCACGCAGTCAGCAAATGCGTTGCTATCGATGTATTTAATGTTATTGCCAATTACAACACTTGTTACGTTTTTATCTTCTTGAAAAACGCCGTAGGACACACGGATAACAGGCTTTTGGTTGTGTGTAGAGGGAATATAAATCTCACTTGCGGTGCCTTCATAGCCCGTTAGCATATAGGCTTCGCCGTTTCTGATCGCGGTAAATATTAAGCCCTCGGTCTCGGCAGGTTCAGCTTTGCCACACCAAATGCAGGCGCCGTTTTCGTACTTGCAGTTTGCAGCTTTTTCACCTACAAAGGTTTGTGTGCCCACCTCGCCGCAAGAGCAGGAATAATAATACAGAGCGGGAGTTGTGCAGGTCGCATCCTCTGCTATGTGATCGATGTAGGTTTTTTGACGGTTGAATTTGTGCTCGTGTGTTGGAGGAACGATAATTTCCGTATTACCGCTTCCAATGGGATCGTCATCAGAAGGGGCGGGGGTTGTGCCGTTGACTTCGTTCGGGGTAGTGCTTTCTGTGGTAGTGCCGTTGTCGTTCTTGCTGTCCTTGTTGCAAGCCGCAAGCGCGACCAACATGCAAAGAGACAACACAAGGGCGATGAGTGATAAAAGATTCTTTTTCATAAAATCCTCCTTGTTTCAAATTGTCATTTCAAAAAAATATTTTTGATTGCTCCATTATACCACATTTTAAAATGCTTTGCAACAGGTTGACGGAAAAATGTGAGGAAGATGAGCGGATGGGTCACCAGAGAATGAAAAAAAGCACCTCGTTTGAGGTGTTCCCCAAATTTTTGCATTACGGGAATTTCGCCTGCGGCGAATATACCCACACCCTACGCCTGAAGAGCAAGCTCTTCGATCTTCGGGTGGGGTATGCGAACCCGAGCGTTTGCGGCGTGGCGCAAAAAAAAGAAAGCAGCATATCGTGCGATATGCTGCTTTCTTTTTTGGTGACCCATCCGGGAATCGAACCCGAGTTTCCAGCGTGAGAGGCTAGCGTCTT
>JAZNYU010000051.1:0-6936 GCA_045594605.1 Eubacteriales bacterium | reverse complement strand
GACGCCATTCTGTCCACATTTTCGGGCAAAAGTCGGGGCATCGAGGCAATGTATTCGCCCTCGCTCATGTCGGCTTCCACAATCAGCGAGCGCAGATTCCAAACAAAGAACTTATCCCAGAATTTCAGTCCGTCGTAGCGCAAGCTGCCGCCAAAAAAGGCGACCTCAAACGCGTGCTCGCGCAACTCTTTCGAAAAGACCTTTTCCATATAATACACCTGCTCCTCAGCAATGCCGCAAGCGAGGAACAACCCCAGCTTTTTTTGCAGCAGGACGTCCTTTTGCGCACGCAAAAACTGCCGCACGGGGGCAGGGAAGCGGTGATGATGAATCGCCGCACCCACAATTACCATATCAAATTCGGCTACGTTTGGGGTTTCTGTGGCGAGATCGGCAAGGCTAACGTCAAGCCCCTCAAGCCCATCGGCGAGCCGCTGCGCGCAGGATGCAACACTCCCGTTTTTGGAGGTGTAAGCAATCAAAATCTTCATAAAAATCTCCATTTGTTCGTACTACGTTTATTATAGAGGATTTATGCGCAATTGTCAATACAAATGCAAAATTGTTTACACTTGCAAAAAAAATCAATATATTTTCAAAAACCTATTGACAACGCAATCAAATGATGGTATAATAGTATTATAAGAAATCAACAAGCGACCAAAAGATTTTCCAAAAAAACGAAAAAAACTCAAAATTTTTCGCAAAAAGGTATTGACTTTACAGTTAACTGGAATGTTATAATGGTGGAAAAGGAGGTGGTAAAGTGATCAAAATAGGTGACTTTGCAAAAATATGCAACACCAGTGCAAGAACGTTGCGCTATTATGATGATGCGGGCGTCCTCAAAGCGGACTTTGTTGACGAAGCATCGGGATATCGCTTTTACTCCCCAACCGCCGTAGAAAAATACAAAAAGCTCGTATTTTATAAGGAACTCGGGTTTTCTTTGCAAGAGATCAAAAAATTATTGGCTGCCAATGAGGAAGAAGAGAAGCGAATGCTCAAAAAGAAAAAAGAGACGCTTCTTTCTTCGGTAGAGGAAATTCAAGGGCAGGTGCAAACCATTGACGGGATGTTTGTAGAGGATGGACAAAAGGGAAATCTGTTTGAACTGCTCAATTTGCCCTTTACCGATGATCCCGAGGTGGTGGGCAAGTGGGTGCTTTGCGGACTTTTGCGCGACGAAGAGGATATCGAGTCGGCAGTAGAGCTTCCGCCAAGAACCATCTTTCAAGAGCTGATCTTTTTGCCCGGTGGCGCCCCCGTGTGGACGTATTTTTGGACGAAGGGCGTTCTTTATACCGCATCGGGCAGATATAGCTCTTCTGTGCCCAATCCATACAAAACCATGCGCAAAAATGGCGAGCACTATATGGTCATTCAATTTTCCGCCGAGGATCGCCCGGGGTATCCAAACGATGTTTTTCCGGTTTTATACCGTCAGGTAGATACCGTGGCATATAGCGAGGATCAGGTTCGCCCGTATGTTGATAAGGTTGATTACCCGTTTGTAGAAGATCCGCAGGTGAGTGGCGTTTGGTACGTGTTAGACTTTGTGCATAACTTAAAGGATTTTCATCCTTCCCGACAGCACACGGCAAAAAAGTATCTTGCCACAGTTGAAATAACCTTTTTGCCACGTGGAATGTGCGTCAAAACCTTCCGAGCTGATGCAGGCGGCAAAAAGACAAACCGTATTTTGCACTATACCAAAGGGCTTGTGCTGAACCGAACCGCCCTGACGGCAGAAAAGTACGTGATTCAAGTCTTTGGAGAGAAAGAGTATCTGTTTGTGCAACACAAATCGGGCGACTACTCCTACGGCGGCTACGAACCGTGCTGGTACGTCTTTGAAAGAAAGGGAAAGTTATAATGTCAAAAACGAAAATAACAAAAGGCCAAATCGTATTGTACGCAATTATTACGTGTGTCTCAAATTTAATTGCTGCCTTTTTGGTTTCTGCTTTTCTAAAAACACTTCTTCCTTTTCTTAATAACAACGTAGTTGTATTTATTATCCTGCTTATCCTTGGCGTTTTTGCCTTATCTTTAGGTATTGCTGCTCTGTTTTTCAAAAGAAAAGTGCCGGATCATTATCAAACTTCCAATAACCAATATAATTGGTTGAAACAGGCTTTTCGGTTGATCTTACCCGGCGAAATAGTACGCTTTCTTTTGTGTCTATTTAGCCTCGGACAAATAAACAGCACTGGGTTGCTCAGCATTATTCCGACATTTCTCTTTGAGCAGACATACGTCATTTGGACGGGTAGAATAGACGCGATAAGACAGAAAGCAGATTATATTCCTGCTGATTTCTTTGCTTATATCGGTGCGTATTTGCCATATTTGATTATCTATTTGGTTGGAATTTTGACAATATATCGCTTTTTCTGGAATGTTGGCAAACGGGAACGAGAAGAAATGATTGTTCACGAATCTAAACCGCGCTATTATTGATTATTTGTCAAGGCAACAAGGAGTAGATTGCAAATTAAAATTTTAGAGGGGGACATTTATGTACATTCAAACATATATCTTGGTTTTTCTGCTTCTTTCTCTTATAATTGCATTTTTTGTGATTTATAAATTGATATGGTATCTTATAAAAATGATTGCGCTCAAATCAATGCTCAATGATTTTAATCGGGGAAATATAAAAATTATTTTTTTAAAATCTCCACTATCCTTTTCCAATAAAAAAGGACAAACGAATTTTATCATTCAAACACCAAGCGACACCTTTTATGTAAGTGTGCTATCCTTCTTTTCTGCCAATAGTCGTTGGAATATTGAAAAAACCAAGCTTGGATACTATGCAGAATCCAGATATAAGGATAAACTTTTCTATAAAACAGAAAAAAACTCTGGCACAGAACCGGAATTTGCGAGGGAATATCGCCGAGAAACGAGAATCCAACGGGCAAAACTCCATTTGTCTACCGAGAATAGCCCAACTGAGAATAATATTCTTTTGATCTATCCGCGTCCCAAATTGATGACTTATACAGACAACCAAGTCAACTATATAAAAGCAGGGGATAGAGTTGAGAATTACGAAATTATGTTTGCAGACGAATTGCTCGCGCTTTTAGAAAAAGCCGAATCTGATAATGTATAAGTAACCGTGATATATGAGTGAAAGGGGCATGCTGTATGAAAGGAAAAAAGCTTTCCAATAAAGCAAAAGGGAAAATTTTGATTTTCGCCGGTATCTGTGGCATTGTTCTCATACCGCTCGCCATCATCTTTTCGCGTTTCAATTTTAAGGCGTTTGGATATATGCTGCATGCATACTTTGGTGCATTTATTGAAAGCGGTTTCCATTGGGCTGTTTTGGCAGTATTTGCTTATTGGGCGCTCCTTTTGCTGATGCGTGCTTTTATCGACCATGTTTTCCCCATGCTCTGCTACTTTATCGGCAGGCCGTTCAAGTACCTTACCGTGCGGCGGATCTGCCGCAAAAAGGGCTATACCTGCCGTTTTAGTCGCGCGCCGTTTGTATCATTAAAAGGAGTAGAGAAGTGCGCCGACATTGAGATCCAAATGGGCGCTCAAACGCTGCATGTTCATTTTATTGATATTCCGTTTCCCGTGCTCCGAATGTTTTTGCTGGTGAACGATCGCGAATACCGCATGCACCGATCCATCCCGGGCAAGCTCAAAGTGATGGGATTTGGTGTACGCCCCGGACCGCGCGAAATGGATGAGGAAAATTATGATACCTATAGCATCCCCGAATTTCCACCCAAAGGAGCAGAAAGCCACTATCTTGTCATTGATCCCACATATGCCGATTCCTTTTTTCTGGATAGCAGAGCCATGCTTGACATAACCGGTGAGTGTACCGTTGGAAACGTCACCGTTTGCAAATGGAAGATTTTGAAAAAGCGTATCAAAAACCAACTCTACAATCAGTAAAAAACGTATGCCTTTGAAAGAAAGGATAGCTTTTTATGAAAAGAAAAAAACTCTCCAATAAAACAAAAGGAAAGCTCCTCATTGTCATCCCTATATTGTTATTTGTCGGCATATTGATAGCGATCCTTGTTGCTGCCGTAATTGCTAATTTTGATCCCGAAGGCTTTCGGAAAGTACGTATGTTCTGGCAAATGAACGGTTTTTTTGCAAACGGATATCATTGGGGCATTATCATTTTGCTATCCATTTGGGCGGGGCTCGTGCTTTTGCGCTTCATCATTGATAATGTCTTGCCTATGCTGCACTTTTTTATTGGTAAGCCGTTTAAGTATTTTACAATATGGCGTATATGCCGCAAAAACGGATATTCTTGCCATTTTCGCCGTGCACCGTTTGTCTCTCTAAAGGGTGTGGAGGCGCTGGCCGATATCGAAGTTCAAATGGGCGAAAGAAATCTGTTCATTCATTTTGTAGATATCCCTTTTCCGGTATTGAGAATGTTTTTATTGGTCAACGACCGTGAGTATCGCATACATAAGTCTCTCCCCGGAGAACTGCAACCGGGCATTGGTGTAAGGCATGGGCCTCGTCAAATGGACCATAAAAACTATAGCGAATACGCCATTCCCGAATTTCCGTCCCGCGACACCGAATATCACTGCTTGGTGCTTGATCACTCTTATGCTGATGCGTATTTTATGAACGGAGAGATCATGTCTATCATAACCGGCGAATGTATAAAAGGAAACGTGATTGTGTGTAGATGGAAGGTCTTGGCAAAACGTCTCAAACACGAGCTCCACGCGCATTTTGAATCGCTGAAACACAAGGAGGATTATTAAATGAAACCGTTAAAGCTCCCCCGAGATTTGAGGATGTTTGTCATCAAAACGGTACTCCAAAGGGTAATTCCGTGTGTGCTATTGATTGTCACCTTTGCGATTGCACTGATCTTTTGGGGCGACGTCATTCTCCCCGTTGACAAAGATATCGTCAAGGTGATCGTTTACGCAATGGTTATGCTCGTTCCGTTTGCCGTAACGGGCGTGCCGTTCAAGTTGTTTGACAAAACGTATAGCGGTATTGTTGAAAAAGTGGAGATTGCCACAACCGTCGATAACCTTTACCACGAACGACCAGCGAGAGCATATCTGTACCTTAAAAACACGGTATTTCTGCACGTGAAGCAGGAAAACGGTACTGTTGTGCGCAGAAAAGCATCTGAGACGAATGCAAGAATGTCACAAAATATAGAGTCTTACAAGGTTGGTGACAGCGTTTTCCACTTGTATGGATCTGAGCAAACCGTTGTTTTGCCAAAACCATCCGATAAAATGGTTCAATGTCCTGTTTGCGGAACGAATAATGACAAAACCCATGAAAAATGTGACAGCTGTGGACACTCACTGGTGATAGATTAAATTTAAAAGGAGAATGATTTATGAAACCCGTAAAAACGTTTTTTATCAACTTAGCTCTTTTAATTGGTGCCACAGCGCTTTTGCGTTTGTTATCGGTTACCGTGTTTAATACCATTTTCAATGCTATTATGGGCAATCCTTATTGGGGAGCTTGGGCAAGCATAATCTTTGTGCGTATCTGCATGATGTTTGCAAACGGTCTTGCTATTTGTATTCCTCACGCAAGAAACGCCGAGGCGCGTAGAGAATTTTTGGATGTTCTTGGGGCAGAAAAATACGATCGCAAGGCTGATTTTAAGGCGCTCGCAAAAACAAAACAATTCCGCAACGAGTGTATCATTTTTGCAATTCTTTACATCGGTGTCATCCTCCTTTTCAAACCGTGGTGGATCTGCGTTATAGGTATTCTCGCTTTCCCCTTTATCAACCTCTGGCACCACACCGCAGTCCGCAAGAAGTGGGCAGGGGAGAGAATTCGATTTGCACCCAGTGAAGGATAAAAGCAAAAAGGATAGATTTTCAGATATGAAAAAAATTGTTATTGCCCAAAAGCTCAAAGCCTTTCGCCGCGAGAAGAACATAACGCAACAGCAGCTTGGCGACGTCATTGGGGTGAGCGCGCAGTGTATTTCCAAATGGGAACGCGAGGATTGTTATCCCGATATCACCGTTTTGCCCATCATTGCCGACGCCATCGGCTGCACCGTAAACGAGTTTTTTGCTTGAAGAAAAAAGAATGAAAAGGACAGATTATACATCTGTCCTTTTTTTCTTGACTTTCCCACAAAAATGTGGTATGATATAACAAACGAAAGAGAAAGGAGAGCCGAAATGTCCCATCCGTTTTTGCATTTTGCTACCATCACACGCCACCGCCATCGCGTTATTGCGCATTGCTTCCGCGCAGGCATTGGCTGGCAAGGGCTTTTTCACGACCTCTCCAAATATTCTCCCACCGAGTTTCTCCCCGGCGCGCGCTACTATCAGGGCAACCGCAGCCCCAACGAGCGTGAGCGTGAGCTTTTTGGCTGCTCCTATGCGTGGATGCACCACAAGGGGCGCAACCGCCACCATTTTGAGTATTGGAACGACATCAACCCCGAAACAAAGCTGTATGAGCCCGTCAAAATGCCCATGCGCTACGTCAAAGAGATGTTCTGCGACCGCGTGGCGGCAAGCAAGATCTACCAAGGCAAAAACTATACCAACACACACCCCCTGACCTATTTTCAACGCGGCAACGCACGCAAAAAGATGCACTCCGCCACCGCCGACCTCTTGGAGAGCTGGCTGACCATGCTCGCCGAGAAGGGAGAAAAAGAAACCTTTGCACACATCAAAAGCATCAAAAACAACCAAGAATATTAAAAAAGGATAGCAAAAGCTATCCTTTTTTGATATAAAACAACTTTCTTAGCGGATAGGGTCTTGGAGGCGCCTATCCGCTCGCGGGAGCCAAAGCGAGGTTTTGCCTCGCGCCGACTGTCTGGTAGTGCGCTGACAAATCTATTTTTAGCCCTTTTGTTAGAGCGCTTTTAGGAAGGGGTGTGGGGTAACCCTTTTTGGCGAAAAAGGTTCCCCCACAATCTAT
>JAZNYU010000050.1:0-4395 GCA_045594605.1 Eubacteriales bacterium | reverse complement strand
CCCTTCGTGATTTTTGTACCTACCAAAATTGTACCATAAAATGCACCGTCTTGCAATACGTTTTGAAAAAGTTTTTGAGAAAAAACGGCAAAATTTATTGACAACATCAAAAAATTGTGTTACAATTAACGTAGAATATTTTATATTATTGTGGAGGTCTGTTATGGCATTATTCAATAAGAAAAAAACTGAAGAAGTAAAAAAAGAAACGGCTAAGGCACCCGTTGCCGAAGAAAAGAAAGGACCGTCCATACATAATGTTAAGGTTCCTGCCGCTAAGGCTGCCGACACCAAGCCTGCCCCTAAGGTTGCTCCTGCCGCTAAAGCTGCTCCCTCGGCTACCAAGGTTGCCGCAAAGCCCGCCGCTGCTGCTAAGGCTACTGCTCCCAAGGCTGCTCCCGCTGCAAAAGCTGCTGCTAAGCCTGCTGCTGCAAAAAAGGTCGTTCCCGCATCCAAAGTTCCTGCAGGCGTTACCATTGTTCCCCGCCCCTTCTTTATGAAGACCGAGGAAGACGTTCGTCTAGCATTTGACCAAGCAATTGCCGAGGCAGATGCAGAAATTGCAAAGAACGGCGCAAAGGCTGTTGGTAAATATGAGTTTGAGCTTGAGGTTGACGGTTTCCACTTCTACCTCGTTGCAAACAACGGTCAGGTTCTGTTCGATAGCCCCAGCTTCACCACTCTGATCGGTGCTCTCAAGGGTATTGAGACCTTTAAAAAGACGGTTGCAGAGGGTGCGTTTGACATTCGTGCCGACAAATATGACCGTTACCGCTTTGTTTTGGCTCGCAAATACTACGGTGAGAACTACACCACCAAGGATCAGTGCCAAAAGTGTGCTGAGTCTGTAAAGAACTTTGCAAACAACGCCCGCATCATTCGCTACACCCCCACCAAGGAAGCACTCGCTGCTTTTGAGGCTGCAAAGGTTTCCAAGAGATCCCCTGACGACATCGACTGGAAGGCAGTTGAGGCAGCGGAAGCCAAGACTGCAAAAATGGGTAAGTTTGAAATCTGCAAGGAGAGCGATCAATATGCGTTCTATCTGCTTGCAAACAACGGTCAGATCCTTTACTCCAGCCGTTTGTACGCTACCGAGGCAGCTTGCCGCAAGGGGGTTGAATCCTTTAAGCGCGCCGCATACGTTGGCAACTTCTTTGTTGACCGCGACAAATTTGGCAACTTCCGTTACGTGCTGAAGAACATCGGCTCTGCCCCTGCGTTCATCGGTGAATCCTATGACAACAAGCCTCAATGCGAAAAGATCATTGAATCGGTAAAGAAGTTTATCGTTTCTGCTTCTGTTGAGCTTGAGGAAGCATAATATACAAAAGAGGTCTTGGCAATTTGCCAAGACCTCTTTGCATCATAGAAACAAAAAAGCCGCTGTGCGGCTTTTTTATTTTCGGTTCTGATCAGTTGGTAACGATAACCAGCGCGATTGTAACAAGAACGAGCACGATGGAAACAACAACGGTCAGCTTGGAGAGCAACTTATCGATAGAAGTGCCCTTTGTTTTGCCGAAAAAGGTCTCTGCGCCACCGGCAATGGTACCGGAGAGGCGGCTGTCCTTTGCGGATTGGAAAAGAACCATAAGCGTAAGCCCTACGGATAAAACGATCAGTACGATACCCAAAGCGAGTTCCATAATTTTATACCTCCAAAAAACATTTCAAGCCCATTTTGATACGAGGGCATAATCACTTTTCATATTATAGCATAATTCTTTTGAAATTGCAATAGTTTTTTTCGATTTTTATCTTATTTTTTTAGATATTTTTGGGAATGTGACAAAATGCGCATCGCGTTTGCAAGCTCTCGGGCGGTATCAGATGCGACCATGGAAATGGCGCTTCCCTTTTGTTCAGCCAATTCTCCTGCCATTCCTGCAAGGTATGCCCCCGAAGCAACGGTAAGAGCATCGGGCGGCAGATATCCGCACAGTCCTGCCAGAACGCCCGAAAGAACGTCACCGCTCCCGGCGGTCGCCATGCCTGCGGAGCCGCGGTCCGAGAGATAGGTCATCTTACCGTCGGTCACGATGGTAGAGCAGCCCTTGAGGAGCAGGATAATGCCGTATTCCTTTGCAAAAGCCTTGGCGTGAGAGATGGGATCGGCTTCGATCTCTTGGATCGAGAGTCCCGAGAGGCGTGAGAACTCCATTTGGTGCGGTGTGAGGATGATAGGTGCTTTGGCATCCTTTAACAGGTTCAGATCCATTGTAGAAAGCGTGTTGAGTCCGTCGGCATCGATGATAAGCGGCTGATGCGCGTGTTGGATAAGGTAAGATAGAATTTTTTGATAAGACTCCGATCTTCCCCACCCCATGCCAACGGCAAGCGATGCGTAGCGCGAAAGAATGCTATCCAAAATATCGGGAGCGAAGGTCATTTTGCCCTGCTCATTTGAGGGAATCGGCAAGAGCGTGCTCTCCAAAAGATGCGGTGCAACCGCTCCCACGATCGCATCGGGTACGGCGAGTGTGACAACGCCACAACCCGCGCGCAGAGCGGCGGCACTCATGTTGGCAAGCTTGGCAGCACCTGCATATTCCACGCTCCCACCCATAACGGCAACGTAGCCGTAGTTGCCCTTGTGCGCGTAATGCTTACGCGGTGCAAAGAGGGCGGCGACGTCTTGCTCCTCTAACAGATAAATATCTGCCTCTGGCGTTTGAATGCCGACGTCCACTGCGGTGTATGCCCCGATAACGTCCTTGGCTTGTGTCAAAAAGTGACTCGGCTTGTAGCTTTGAATGGCTACGGTGAGGTCGGAGCGAACGCAAGGCGTTCCAAGCCCGTTGTCGGCATCAAGACCGCTATTGATGTCGGCGCTGATGACGATTTTTTCGCTCTTGTTGATGGCATCTATCAGTGCGGCGGTTGCCTTGTCGGGCGTGCCGCGAAAGCCGATGCCAAAAATGCAATCGACGATTTGATGATAGGGTGAAAAATCGAACGAACCGCTCCAAAGGGTATAAGGGATGCCTTTTTCTTTGCAAGCTTCAAAATAGTATTGTCCATCCTCGGAGAAGCGGTCACAAAGCAGGAGAAGTTCACAGGAAAGATCTGCTTGTTGCATGAGTGTGGCGAGTGCATAGCCGTCGCCTGCGTTATTCCCTACACCGCAAACGATAAGGGTTTTGCCGCTCCAAGCATAGCTATCAAAAATGCCTTTTGCGGCGCGCAGCATCAACTCGCGCGAGGGAGTTCCCGCCAAAATGGTGGTGCGGTCACTCTCTTGCATGGTCCTTCTATTTACGATCGGCAGCATATCACACTCCCCTTTCCTTCCTTTTTTATTATTTTATCATATTCCGCGCCGTCTGTCAAGAAATTACCATATTTTTAGGGGTTCCCTTTTTGCGCTTTTGGGATTATAATGATAGTAACGAAAAAATTCGATACCGAAAGGAGGAACTTTGCATGGAACTGATCCGAATCAGTGACAGCAAGCTGAAGATTATGTTGACTCCTGTGGATATGCGCCAATTCGAGTTGAACACCGACAACTTTTATGATGACAGTGAAAAAATGCACCGCTCGTTTCGACTGCTTTTGGATGAGGTAAAGCGGCAAAGCGGATTTGAGGCAGACGATCACCGCATCTCGGTGCAATACTTCCCCTCGCGCGAGGGCGGATGTGAAATGTTCATCAGTAATCTCTCGGGGGAGCGTGAGCACGCTTCTTGTGCCCTGACGCCCGCCCTTGGGATGCAGCCTGCAACGCGCACGCGCGGAAGCTTTTGTCGCTCGTTTGCCTACCGTTTTGAGGGGCTTGACGAGCTGCTCTCTGTCTGCCGACGGCTCTTGCCCATGGATTACATACGCGCCAGTAGTGCCTGGCGAGACGACGTGGGGAGATACTACCTGTTTTTGAGCACCTTTGCCGCCTCTCCCTTTGCCACGCCCGAGGAGCTTTATTTTGTTGTGGAGTACGGCAGCGTGGAGAACGCCGCGCAGCTTCGCCTTTACCTTTCCGAGCATGGCGCGGTTGTTTGCGCCGAGGATGCCGTTGGCACGCTTGGGGCGATAGCGTAAAAAGAAGGACTGACTCAACTTGAGTCAGTCCTTTTTTCATGGAAAGTTTAAAACGTCATCGTCATTTGGTCGGTCTCGTTGATGTTATCAAGGACGCCGTTTGCGCGGAGCATTTCGATGACGGATTTGGAGATCTTTGCGCGGATCTGCAGGTCTTCTACCGAGAAGAAGGGTTCTTCCTCACGGGCTTTGATGATGTTCTGTGCCGCGTTTTCACCAAGTCCCGGGAGTGAGGAGAACGGCATACGGATCGCTCCGTTTTCGGGCTGGAAAATGAATGCGTGCGATTTTTCCAGATCGACGGGCAGGAACTTGATGCCGCGTGCCATAGCTTCCAGCGTCAGCTGCCATACG
>JAZNYU010000049.1:0-1880 GCA_045594605.1 Eubacteriales bacterium | reverse complement strand
GGTCGGGCAACGGTGGAAAGCCTGCGCCGCGAGGCTCTGCTGGCGGGTGTGAGCGAAAAGGACGTTGCCCGCATTGTGAGCGACGATGAAAATTTGGGAACCTATACGGCAGATCTTGGCAAAAACGAGCTTGCCGGCGAGGAAAAGGCGACTTTTTTGATCCGCTTCTTCCGTGAGAACGGCGAAGTTATTTTTGAAAAGACGACCAAAAATTGTCTTATCCGCCGTGCAAAAACCGGTCTGCGCCTCTACCCCGTTGCCTATTTTCATTGGCACAATGCCAAAAACTGTTTTCATGGTACGGCATCGGTGAGCGACATGGTTGCAAATCAGAAGTGCATCAACACTGCCTACGCTATGGCGCTCAAGCATATGCAGAACACCGCGTTTTCAAAGGTCATTTATGACAAAACGCGCATTCCCGAATGGTCCAACGAGGTTGGTGAAGCAATTGGCGCCGTTGGCGGCGGTACTATGGCAGATGCCGTTTCGGTTGTTGGCGTTGGTCAAATGCAGGAGGGCTACCTGGAGCTGATCACCGACGTAATCGAGAACACCAAGAGCATGATGGGCGCTACCGACTCGGCTTTGGGTGACGAGCGCGCACACAACACCAGCGCGATTTTGACCTTGCAGTCGGCGGCATCCGTTTCCCTTGAGCACGTTCGCGTTCACTTTTGCCGTTGCATTGGCGAGCTTGCCGCCATTTGGGCTGATATGCTTTGCACCTATTGCCCCACCGAACGTATGCTCTCCGTTATGGAAAAGAACGGCGACGTAGGCGCAGAGACTCTTGACTATGCTCTTCTGAAAACCGCTCTCATCAACGCAACCGTTCACGCGGGAAGCCTTGACCGCTATTCGCCTGCCTCGACCGTTTCCACGCTGAACAAGCTGCTCGACGACGGACATTTGAGCGTTGCCGAATACGTGGAGCTGCTCCCCTCGGGCATGCTGACCAATCGCGAAGCGTTGCTCGAAAAACTCAAAGAGAAAGGAGTTGCAACTGATGAATGAAGAATGCACTGCTCTCGAAGATCAAAATGAAGATGCGAATCTATCGCACGATCCTATGGCGCAGACGCCTGCGCCGTTTGCAGAATCCCCCCAAAAAGAAGGAGAGGAAGCCCCTTTCCGAGGGGCAAATAAAGCTTTTGCTGGCGTTTTTGCAGATTCCGGTACAGATCCTTGTTCTGGTTGCGAAGATCCTGATCCCGCGGATCAAAAAAGCGAATTGGACGAGCTGCGAGGTGAGCTGATGCAATTGCGCCGGGCGTTGGATGAGAGCCACGCACGGCTTGCTCAAATGGAGCAGATCGAACGTCAGTACACCGAGTTTTGCACGCTCTACCCCGATACTCCGCTCCATACCCTCCCAAAAGAGGTTTGGCAAGGAGTGGCGGACGGCAACTCTCTTGCCGCGGCGTTTGCTCTTGCCGAGCATCGCAACGCACTCTCCCAAAAGAAGGCATCCGACAGCAATGCCCTCAACCGTTCCCGCTCTGCGGGCGCCGTAAAAAGCGCCGAGAGCCTGGAATTTTCCCCCGCTGAGGTACGTGCCATGACCTCGGCGGAGGTTCGCGCAAATCTTTCCAAAATTATGCGCTCGATGCAAAAATGGCACTAACAACAAATTGATTGAATAAAGAAAGGAAAAAAACACTATGGCTATTACCAATTTTATCCCCACCGTATGGAGCGAAAACCTTTATCAGGAGCTTGACAAAAAGTATATCGGCGTTGCAAACTGCAACCGTGATTACGAAGGCGAAATTCGCGAAAAAGGCAACACCGTCCGCATTTGCGGAATTGGCAACGTTGTCGTCTCCGAATACACCAAAAACGCAAACATGAACTCCCCCGCAACGCTTTCCGACAAT
>JAZNYU010000048.1:0-4366 GCA_045594605.1 Eubacteriales bacterium | reverse complement strand
ACTCGCCCACGTCGGCGTAGTTCTTGATGGTTAAAAAGATAGCATAGGCTTCTTCGACCTTCTTCTCTTCCAAAAGCGCGATGGCGCGATTGTATAATTTCGCGTCGGTCTCGGTGGGTGTATCCTTTGGCGGAGCTTCCTCGGGTGTGGTGGAGATAGGTGTGCTATCGGGTGTGGTGGTGTTCTCGGTGGTTTGTTGTGTGCCTTGGAAAAGGTCTGTTATATGACAGCTTGTCAGCACCAAGGGCGTGGCAAGCACAATGCACAATAGAATTGCAATTGTCTTCTTCATTTATATATCCTTTCTGTTTTTATCCCTTGCCTACCATCTCCTCGGGGAGCGGCTTTTGCGGGTTGGGATTGTAGTAAAGCTTGTAGCCCTTGTAAATGCTCAGCGATGTGAGATTTCCGTTTTCATCTGTATCTCTTCGTTCCAGCTCGTTTCCGTAAGCATCGTAGGTGGTATACATATAGCCCGTAATACCGGTCTCATCTTCGCGGCGATACTCGGTCATGTTGCCGTTTTCGTCATACGTATAATAAAAAATGACAAAATCATTTGCAGCGTGGTATATTGCATGTTTGGTTTTGTTGCCATTGTCGTCATACTCCCATTCGTCCCAACCGCCGTCATATACAAATTTTATTTTGTTTCCTTGCTCGTCGTACTCATACTCGTAAACATCCACCTCGTTTTGAGTAGTTCTTTTTACAAGGTCTCCGTGGGAATTGTATTCATAGACAGTCTTTCGCATATCACCGCGTGCGCCTTTATAAAGTTCCTCTATGATATTACCGTCGGTGTCGTATATTCGCTCGCAAACATCCTCCTCGGGTCCTATTACCTTTATGATGTTTCCAGCCTCGTCATATTCCAAAACGGTTACACCGCCAAGAATCCCCAACGGACCTTCTTGTCGAATCGGTCTGCCCTTTTCGTCATATTCGTAATCGGTTACATCGTAAGTAGTGCCATCGGCATTAATATTTCCCGTTTGAACAAGAAGGCCGTTTGCATCGTATTGATTGAAATAAACAACAGTACCGCCATTTTTAACGTTCAAAGACTCGGTGGTAATCCATCTGCCACATTCATCGTACTCGTAACGGTCAATGTAGTGCGTGCCGTATTTGGGATCAAAAGTTTGATAAGTATACTCGTTCGCTCTGAAAACAAAATAAGACAGATACGTGGGGACATCGGCATAATCTTGAATGGTTAAAAAGATGGCATAAGCATCCTCAAGCTTGCCCTCGTCAAGAAGTGCGAGCGCACGGTTGTAGAGCGCTTCGTCGGTCTCGACAGGAGTACCTGTGGGCGGATTGTCGGACGGTGTGGTGCTGATCGGTGTACTCTCGGGCGTTGTGACGGCATCACCGTTCTTGTTGCTATTGCACCCCAACAGTACCATTGGCAAAACAAACAACACGCAAAGCCAAAACGCAATTTTTTTCTTCATTTTTCAACTTCCCCCTTTGTTGTAATTCTATTTTTATTTTAGCATAGCCCCACACAAATTGCAAGGGGAAAAACGCAAAATTTATGGACAGATAATAAATGTTGAAAAAGAGATAAAACGCTATCTTTCTCCCCCCTCAAAAAAGCAAAAAAGAAAAGCAAGTTGCTCGTTTGCAATTCGCTTTTCTTTGATTTTTGTTATGCATTTTTTAAGGCATGGTACTCGGATAATATTTCAAAAACAGTCTCCTCGCGCCCAACAAGTACGACCTTGTTTCCACCCTTTTCCATATCAAAGGTCATCGCCAGCCCTTGGCGCTGATTGACCGCATTGCAAAAGAAGGACGATACTTTCATGGCTTCATCCTCGCGCAAGCGCAAAACAATGCAAGCGGTATTTTCTTTGCAGGTATCCATTTTTAAATAGTCAAACAGAATTGCATTCCGCTTTGCTTTGACGGCAGGCTTTACGTATTCATGATCCAAAAAAGCTTGTATGTCCTCCTCTGTAAACTGCCATGTCCCCTGCTCTTTGTTGCCTTTCAATATACCGGTTGAGAGATAGTTTCTCAAGGTTCTGTCCGTCAACCCCGTAATCAATGATAGATCCTTCAAATTATACATTTCAACACCTCCATGCTTCTGTTGTATATATAGTATATCACAAGCGGTGTGTGTTTTCAACTTGAAATCAAGCGTGTTTTTCATAGGCTCCTCGCATGGTGCCAAAGCCTATCGGTCACGCATTTTGGAAGCTACTTTGGGTAAGCATTTTTCGGTACTGTGTAAACTCGCGATCGCTCGGGACTGTTTGCAGCACAAAAGAGATGCGCCCCATAAGGGAAAGAAGGTATCCCCGTTTATCCGACACGCCAAGTCTTGTCAAATGCTCGTCAATACCGAACTTTTGAATGTAGTACATCTCCTGGCGGATCTTCTTTTTATATTCCTTTGTGAGATTGATCTTTTCATTGACGACAATACCCGTTACCGTTTGGCGTTTGCTTGCGGGAACGACCACCGTTTTGCGATTTTTTAAAAACAGACCAAGCCCATAAAGTTCCCCTTTTACAAATGCGATGACTTCCCCCTCGTCAAAATCCCCCGAGAAGGTCATATCGTCGCAATATCTCGTGTAGGAGATCTCTCGCTCGTTGCAAAACGCGCCAACGGTCTGGTCAAAATCGTACATGATGATATTGGTAATGGCAGGCGAGGTGGGCGCGCCTTGCGGCAGCGACTCCTTGTAATAGCAAAGCATGGTTAAAAGAATTCGGATCGGCTCTGCAAACTTTTCCTTGCAAAAGACCTTTTCCTTGACCTGCGAATACAAAATGTGATCAAAAAAGCCCTCGATGTCCAGCTTCAGGATCTTTTTCTTTCCCACGTGCGGCTGCGCGTTGTGCTGGACGTTGCCCCCGACCTTATACGCTTTTGCGTAGCCGGAAACGGGAAATTGCACGAGGATATGATCTGCAATGGATCGTTGCACCCTTTTGAGGATCAGATCGGGAACGGAGAGCTTTCGTTTACTGCCGTCACTTTTGGGAATGAAGACGTTGTGATAATGCTTTTCGAGATGATTGCTGAGTCCGTAAAGCGTCTTTGCCGAAAAGCCCAAGTCACGCTCGATGGAAGCCAGCTCCTTGTAAACGATCATATCGCTCTCCTCCTTTCCCGATGATCAGAACAACACCAATTTGTATGGCGAAACGCGCAGACGTAGTACTACAAGGCATCGCCTTGTATCACTTCGTCGAGCATTTCGACTGAGCGGAACAAGACCGACGTCAAAAGTCCCGAGACGCTCGCGTGTCGGACAGACTTTTGCAGGGCTTGTGCAGCGAATACGCTAACCGTAGGTGAAAAGATGACGACTCGCCATCCCTTTCGAAAATCGAAATACACTGTTGTTCTGCCTTTATTGTATCATATCTTCCCCACATTTACAAGTACAGATAAGAAAAAACTGATTTTCAGACAACAAAAAATGAAACAAAGATAACAGATGCGCTCAAGGGTTTATCCGTGCCGTCTTTTTTGTGGTTGCTATGTAACAAATTCAAGGTTTTGTATTGACTTTTTCTTCCATTTATGCTAATATGGTGTTGGAAACAAACTCGAAAGGAGCCAACACATGAAGATCTTTACATCCATTCCATCCGAAAACCTTTACTTTCAGGAAACAACCGTTGAGGAAGGCAATGCGCGCGAAGGAACCGAAATGGGTATTATCAACGTTTTTGACGAGTTCGAATACCAAAGCATTTTGGGCTTTGGCGGCGCTTTTACCGAGTCGGCGGCTTACAACTATGCGCAGCTCACCGACGAGCAGAAAAAGCTCTTTTTGGAGCGTTACTTCTCCCGCGAAAATGGCATCGGCTACAACTTTGGCAGAACGCACATCAACTCCTGCGACTTCTCTCTTGACGTCTACTCTTATGTGGAAAGCGGCGACAAGGAGCTGAAGACCTTTTCGATCGAGCGCGACAAAAAATATATCATTCCCTTTATCAAGGATGCTATGGCGTATTGCAAGGACGAGCTGGTCCTGTTTGCATCCCCTTGGAGTCCCCCTGCGTTTATGAAGGATAACGAAAGCGTGTTCCGCGGTGGCTCCTTGAAGGAAGAATACAAGGAGTGCTGGGCAAGATATTATGCCAAGTACATCAAGGCGATGGCAGAGGAAGGCATCACCATTTCCGCCATCTCGGTTCAAAACGAGCCTATCGCGCGCCAATCCTGGGAGAGCTGCTATTACTCCCCCGACGACGAGCGTGAATTCATTGAAAAATATCTTTCCCCCGTTCTTGACGATGAAGGTCTCTCGCACATCAAGATCATCATTTGGGACCACAACAAAGAGCGCGTTTATGACCGTACCAAAAAGATCTTCTCTTCCAAAGC
>JAZNYU010000047.1:0-3631 GCA_045594605.1 Eubacteriales bacterium | reverse complement strand
ACATCAGCTCCCACACGGCGGGATCGCTGACACATTCAACGATTTTTCCATCTTCGATCTTCTCGATGGTAGCAGTGCCTTCAAAGCGCAAATATCCGCCGTCAAAGCCGATGAGCTTGGCGAGCATACCAAGTGGCTTGGGCAGAACATCCACAAAGCAGGTCTTGTTGATATCGCCGTGGCGGTCATAGGTAATGCGGTATTCTTCCCCGCCTTCGGTGGTGTATTCGTAGATAACTTTATTATAGACGGGTTTGCCCGTTTGCTCGTCAATGTATCTGTCCTCGGGCTTGAATTGAAGAGTGTGGTTGGAGTTGTCGCCCAAGATCTCACCGCCCTTGGCGATCATAAAGACGTCATGGTCTTTATATCCGTACTTTTTGCCTGCAGTGATCCAAGAAGAAATGACCTTGTAATCGCCAATCTTTGCTCTGCCCCAATACCAATGGTGCATAAGACTCAGCATGGAGACGTTACCCCAGTTGTGGTCGTGGTAGCCCGAGCCCTCAAGGTGGAGCTCCTTGCCACCGTCATAGGTGACGTCTGCAACCGCCCTGCCTTCGGGAATGGCAGGAAGCCAAGCAAAATAGTGCTCCTCCTTGTCACCAAAAAAGATGCTACCCGTTTGCGAACGCCACGCGGGGATGGTACCGTCAAGCGAAAGCTTTGCCGACATGGTTTTGCCTTTGAATACAACGTCATAGTGCTTCAAGTCACCTTTGCACCAGCAGTCACCAACGCGAACGTCGCATTGCTCTTTGGCATAGTGGCTCTCGGCAAGCGTTGCGTTAACCTGTTCGGAGAATTTTGTGCCGTCGGGGAGTGTCAGCTCCATGGTGGACATCGGTTGGATCGGTCCGTTTACGCTGATAGGATTTTTAGAAAACAGAAAGATAACGAGAATGGTGCCGTCGGGATAGTGAGAATCATAGTACCACCACTCGTACGTGCCTTTGGAGCCGTCAACGCGCGCACCGTCCTCCCAAAGCTCTACGCGATCCTTCGCAAGCCCCATTTTTTGATAGTGCAGATCGTCATCGGGATGAATGGATTTTTGAATTTTCTTCATATATATATTCCTCTTATTCAAGTGAAATCAAAATTGCGCGGCAGGGGGCGCCGTCACTGCCTGCCAGCGAGATGGGCGCGGCAGAGAGCAGATAAACACCCGTTGGAACGCCGCCAAGACGGATGCCTTCCAGGAGCACGACCTCGCGCGAGAGCAGGATCAGGTGCACCTGCATGGGAGCATCCTCAGGACCTATTGTTTGCGATTCGTTGCCTAACAGATCAACACCAAAGTCGGCAAAGACGCGTGCGGCCTCCTCGGTAACGGTCACCTTGCCGCCGACAAGAATGCGCTTTGCAGCCTCGGGATGTGCCTTTTGGGCATCGGAAAGAATGCGATGAGCATCCTTGGCGGAAAGCATCCCCTCCTCTTGTGTAACGTACGCCCAGCCCACCGTTTTGGAAAGCGGCACTTCGTCTACCGTTTTGCCGTCCTTGATAAAGTGGTAGGGCGCATCGATATGCGTGCCGTTGTGGGCACACAGAGAGAGTGCGGTCAGGTTATAGAGTGCGCCCTCCTCCATAGAGGAAAGCGTTTGGCGCACGGGCGCGGGGTCTCCAGGGAAAACAACACAACTAAATAATTCTTGTGAAATATCGTAAATCTTCATAGCAACTCCAAGTTTTTTTCAAAAATGCGCCACCGTATCGGTGGCGCATTGTTTGTTTTAAACGTTTGTTCCCTATCAGTCAAGGGTGTCGTATACAGAGGGACTTACCTCATAGGGGTGGAGGTATGCGTTGTTAACAGACTCTTTGATAACGCCAAGGTGCGGACGTGCGTGATCGAATACGGGATCACTCAATTCCATACCGTTGATATCGTAACCCGTAAGGGACTTGAACAGCATCAGGGCTGCCATGGTCTTGCCCGTGGTTGTGAGATACTCACCATCCTTGGTCATGCCGTCGGTCCAATAGGAGCCGCGCATATTGTGAACAGCGGTGCCAACGGGAATCACGCCGTCTTTCTTTGCATTGGTAGCCACCTTGGAAAGACTTGCGCAGGTAGCAACCTTGGATTTGGTAACGTTTTGATGAGCCGCAAGCATGAGTGCTTGGATAGCTACAAGATCCCCATTCCATGTGTCGCCAAAATCACGCAGACCGTTGAACAGGTTATTGCGGCTGTTGGCTTCATAAACCCAGGTTTCCATAAACAAAACCTTTGCATCGGGGTTTTTGGCGGTAAGGGCTGTTTTAGCAGCTTTGAGTACGTCATTCAAAGCAGTATAACCGTCCTCTTTTGCACTCCTTGCAATGCTTTGGTTTACAATAAAGTAATCCCACGCGTCAGACTGCAGAACGTCGGCTTTGGTGGCTTCGGTGCTAACGGTTACCCAACCGTCGCCGGTGTTCTCGTAGTGGGTATACTTGGTGTTTTCGTTCTGATGCGTTGCAAGCTCGCCCGTTGCGTAAAGAACGGCGATCTTGATTTCAATGCCTGCCTCTTTTGCGATCTGCGGGAAGAAATACCAAGCGTCCCTGGCGCTGGCATCACCTACTGCAAGGATCTTAAGAGATTTGATCGTACCGTATTCGGTAACCTCACCGGTGAAAGGAGGGAGTGTAATAGAAGGGTCTTCCCAGGGCCAAACGCGCGCACTGGATGCATTGGTGTTGTTTCCGTTTTCCATATCTGCTTTATAGTTGTTTCCTTCCTGAAGATTTGCGGGGGTGTTTTCGTTGCCCTTTTGGGGAGTGCCCGGCATGGCGCACGCACAAAGAAGCGTGACCAGAGCAAGCATCAGGGCAAGAATAGAAATTCTTCTTTTCATTTGGCTTCCTCCGTTGGATCGGCAAATTAGGTACGAATACCTTTTAGGTACATATTACCACAAAAACGCCTTTTTGTCAAGAAATCTTATATTTTTTTATATATTGTTAATAATTTCTTCACGCGCGCGCGTGCTCTCACCTCTTTTTGCGGCTTTTTTGCCGGATTGCGCAAAAGATATTGCATTTTTTTGCGGCTTGTGGTAAAATAAAGGCAAGATAGAAAGTGGGTGAAAATTTGAAGCTTTTGTTTTTTGATATGGAATTTGCAAACGGCAAAATAGGCGGCTCGGTGTTCTCTTTTGGATACCTGATGACCGATGAAGAATTCAATATTTTGACTCCCCCTACCGACATTTGCATCAATCCCGATTGCGAGTGGAACGAGTACGTTGCCAAAAATATTCTCGCCTACCCCATGGAAACGATCGAGGCAAGCCCCCTCTTTCCCGAGTGCTATGAGGAGATCAAGGCACTGTTTGCCGAAGCAGATATTGCCGTTGGATTTTCGGTAAGCAATGACGTCTCTGCCCTGCGACAGGTATGCGAGCGATACGGGCTCTCCCCCATTCTTTACCATTGGTTTGACATGGAAAAGCTCTGCCGACGCGCGGACAAGCACAGGGATGCGCACGGTCTTGCGGGATACGTGACGGCGTGGTGCGGCAAGGCTCCCGAAAACCAGCACCGCAGTGATGGGGACGCTCTGGCGACCATGCACCTGATGCGCGCCGTTTGCCGTGATGCACACGTGGACGGAGAGATGCTGACCATCGCCTACCCCGAG
>JAZNYU010000046.1:0-9321 GCA_045594605.1 Eubacteriales bacterium | reverse complement strand
TATCATTCTATGTCAATTATGCCAAATGCCTCGAGTGGGAGCTCAAGGTAGACCATCTCACAGCTGTGCACGGGCATATCGCGCTCGTAAAGCACGGCGATTCTTTGCCCTCTTGTAGCAAGACAGCTATACCAATAACTCTTATCGATAAATTTCGAGTACTTCCACTCAACCTCGTATCCGCTATCGGTTTTGTTTAGCAGACCGATTTTAATAATGCCGTTGGTGCGATTTCCGCCCGGCTTGTTGCCCTCAGGATAGGAGATCGCGATGGCATCCTTGCCATCAACCTTCCACGGGAGTGCCAGAACAGAGACCATACAGTCGCGGCAATAGATCAAGGACGTATCCTCACGCATTTCGGTAAAGGTCACACCGCCGTCGGTGCTATCGGCAAAGAGAATGTAGTCACCTTGTCCACGTGAATAGATGCGGAGCGTTCCGTCGGGCAGCTCGACCAGTTGCGCCTCGGTGGCATTCGGGAATGCCCCAACCGAGATAGTCTCGCTCATTTGCCAGGTAAGACCGTTATCGTCGCTATACAGGCAAGAGATGCTGATGGGGCTTGAAGAATCACCGCCGCGGTAGAGTGGGAATAGAATACGCCCTGCGTGCGCCCCCTTTTTCAAAACCAAGCCAACGCCGGGAGCTTTGTTGAAAACGGTCTCCCCTACCTTGCGGTATTCGCTGCCGATGAGCATTGGATCGGACCAGGTCAAGCCCTTGTCATCACTGTATCTGAGGTAGAAATATGAGGTTCTATGCAGCTTGAGGATGGATGCCGAATAAAAGATGTTCATGGGAACGTCGATTTCATTCTTCGGCTTTTGCTTGACGTTGAGTGCCACACCGTTTTTGTAAACGTTGAAATGTCCGTCGAGCGTGTATTCGGTGTCGGTGCTGTCACTCACGCGCTTTACGATGTATTTATCATACTCACCGTTGGGATTGGGGTTGGGATACATATAGTAATCGTACCCTGTGGAAAGCGTGTTGTCTCCCATTGTTAAAGCATAATAGAAAGTGTTGTCAACTTTGACAGTTCCGTTGAACTCCTTGCTGCCAATGCCACCGCCTGCGTTTGCGGGCATGGCGTCAACCAGCATAAAGATCCTTCCATCGGCTGTTTGTGTAATAGCGGCGTCGATAAAAGATGCCGAATCCTTAACGGGATTGTAAGTATTGGTTCCATACTGTTGATCATAATCGTTGAATTGATGTGCCACGATGGGCTCTCCCCACTCGCCCGTTTTGTTATCCAGCACGCGCACACCGATCTCGATGTTGTTGGGAGAATCCAGAATGTTGACGCGCAGATCGGTCACCGCCATCACGTTGCCGTCATTCAGCGTTAAGAGACACGGGATGCGATAGGTAAAGACGTCAAAGCTACCGTCATATAAAAACGGTTGGGGCGTTTTTTGTTCTTCCATTTTGTCCTCTCCCTTCCTGCAAAAGAAAATGCTATTTTTATTATACACCCACATTTTGTAAATTGCAATAGCAAGAAACAAAAAAGGCTCTCTTTAAGAGAGCCTTTCCCACGCAAAAGCAAAAAGCCGCACCCGAGGGTGCGGCTGATGTACGGTTGATTATGCAAACAGTCCGTTCAAAAAGTTCAGAACTGCAGCAGGCATATTGCCGGATTCGTGCCACAGATAAAGAGCGGGACCTGCAAGAAGAACCAGCAAAATCAGGATGATGAGGATGCCGAGGAATGCCTTCAAGCCCTTGCGCTTTTTAGCCTTCTTTTTGTCGACTTTCTTTTGGGGCTTGAGGTTTGCGTTTGCGGTTGCTTGCAACGACTTTGTTACCTTCATTACCTCAAGGGGAACTTGACGGCCGCATCTGGGACACATCAGTACTTTTTGAGAGGTTGCAACGTTGCCACCCAGAGTAACGGGGGTGAAATCAGAAAACATGCCGAAGCTGCTTCCGTCAGGGGTGTTGTAGCTGGTCATTTTTTTGATGTTGACCTTTTTCATTTTGAGGTTGCATTTGGGGCAATATTTCATTTTCTTATTTTTCATTATGGTTTCCTCCAAAAATAACTTTTCACCATAAGTATAACAGAATTGACGGTTTTTGTCAAGACTTTATGAAAAAAACTGACCAAGATATTTCTTGTTTGATCGTTTTTTTAGATTTTTGCAATATAATCGCACAGAATTTTGCGGAGCAGCTGCGGATCGCAGTTCCCTTTGAGTTCCTTCATGCATTTGCCCAAAAGGAACATCAGGGCTTTCTCCTTGCCGCCCTTGTAGTCGGCAACCGACTTGGCATCGTCATCGACCACTCCCTTGACGACCGCCGCGATTTTTTCTGTGTCGTTGGAAATGAGAAAGCCCTTCTCCTCGGCGTATGCGGCAGGATCAAGGGTGGCATCCTCAAACAGAGTGGCAAGGATGATTTTTGCGTTGGCTCTGCCAACCTTGCCCTCGATGACCAGTCGGATCAGGTCGCCCAGCTTTTTGCCGTTGAGGGTGAGTGTGTCGGCGGTCATCCTTTTGGCATTGAGCAGGCTCATGACCTCACCCGTCATCCAGTTTGCGGCATCCTTGGGGGATCGGCAGGCAGCGGTGGCTGCCTCAAAGCACTCGCAAAGAGAGAGGCTTCTTGTCAGCTGCTCGGCATCGTAGCGAGAGAGACCGTATGCCTGCATATAGTGCTCGCGCTTGACCTCGGGGAACTCGGGGAGCGTGGAACGGATATTCTCTATCCACCCCTCGTCCAGAACGAGCGGCATCAGGTTGGGGTCGGGGGCATAGCGATAGTCCCCTGCCGTCTCCTTGCTACGCATGGGAACCGTCTTGCCGCCCACTTCATCCCAGCGGCGCGTTTCCTGAAGGATCTTGCCGCCGCGCTCCAAGACCTCGACGTGACGGGCGGTCTCAAACCCGATGGCACGCTTGATGGATTCGATGGAGTTCATATTCTTCATCTCGGTCCGCACGCCGAGCGTGTCACACCCCGCGGGGCGAACCGAAAGATTGACGTCGCAGCGCATGGTTCCGTGTGCCATTTCGCACTCGGCAACGCGCGCATAGCGCAAAAGCATTTTGATACGCTCGAGGTATGCTTCTACCTCGTCGGCAGTTGAAAGATCGGGACAGGAAACGATCTCAAGGAGCGGTACCCCCGCGCGGTTGAAGTCGATGTGCGACAATCCCTCTTTGATGTCATGCACCAGCTTGCCGGCGTCCTCCTCCATATGCATCTCGTGAATACGGATGCTTTTTTTGCCATACGCGGTATCAATTTCTACAATGCCGTCCGTGGCAATGGGAGAGAAATATTGCGTGATCTGGTAGGCATTTGGAAGATCGGGGTAAAAGTAGCTTTTGCGGTCAAAGGTTGAGGTGCGGTTGATGTTGCAACCGAGCATCATACCTGCACGGATGGCGTAATCGACCACTTTTTTGTTCAGGCGTGGGAGCGCGCCCGGCATGCCGAGGCAAACGGGACAGACGTGCGTGTTGGGCTCGGCTCCAAAGGAGTGCGCCGAGCAGGAGCAAAAGATTTTGGTGTTGGTGGCAAGCTCGACGTGAACCTCAAGACCAATGACGGTTTCGTATTTCATATCATATTCCCTCCCCCTGCCAAAATCCTTGCAGCATCAAGCAGTGCGTGCTCGGCATTTGCTCTGCCAACCAGTTGTACGCCGCCAGCGACCACCGCGGGGAGTCCTGCAAGCGTTGCGGGAGCAGTGTAGCGGTTTTCTTCAAAGGAGATATATTTATCCTGTGCCACATCTTTTGCAGTGTATATCATTTGAGAGCACGCAGGCAGAAGAACGGCATCAAAATCTTGGAACAATTTTGCGAATTCTTCGGTTATTACGCGGCGCACACGCAAGGCTTTTTGATAAACGGCTTGGTAATTCTCCTCGGAGAGCACGTCCGAGCCGTAGAGGATAGCCGCCTTGACAAGCTCGCCAAAGCCCTCTGTGCGGCTATTGGTGTAGAGCTCGTCAAGATTGGAAAAATTCTTGGCTCGGTGACCGTAGCGAATGCCATCGTAGCGCGCGGTATTTTTGCAAAGCTCGGCACACAAAATGATGTTCCAAGCTGCTTTTGCCGCACAAAAAGCGCTGTTTTCGATATACGTAACAGCAATTCCGCTCTTTTCAAGGTTGGAAATGGCGAGGTTGACGTTTCGTTTCACCTCGGCATTCATGTCTGTGTCAAGCGAGGACAAAACCGCTACACGGCGGATGGGAGTATCATTTTTGAAAGCAGAATCAGTAACGGCATCAAAAAGGTCGCGGCAGTCATCTGTACTCCTTGCAAGAATATCGACCGTCTCGCCCGAGGGGGCGACAGAAATGACGCCTTGGCGCGAGACCGCACCGTAGGTGGGCTTGAGGCAAACGAGCGCCGATTGCGCAGCAACACGACGGGGATAGCCGTTGACGTCAAGGCAAAGTGCCCCCATAACGTCCCCCGACCAAAGCATTTGTGCGGAGAGATTTTTGAGCATTCCGTTTTGAACCCATGCACCGCTTGCATAAGTTTCGCCCACAAGATCGATGGCAAACTCACCAACGGGGACTTTCATTGCAAGCATATACCCTGCCGCTTCGGCACGCATTACGGCAACAGAGGAGATAAGGCTTTGATACCCATCAAGCATTTTGGAGCCTGCGGTGGTGTGCAAATCGACAGTCAGGAACATATCGTCGACGAGAATTCTTTTCATTTCGTTTTCTTTCATCGTGCCCCTCCTATCATTCAATCACACGGGGCACACAAAAATATCCCGCATCGGTAGCGGGCGCTTGTGCCAGCAGTTCCTCGCGAGAAAACGGTTGCTCCTGTGCATCCTCGCGCAAGGAAAGCGCGGTGGGCATCACCTGCACCATTGGTTCGACGTTGGAAGTATCGATTTTCTCAAGAAAGGCGACGTCATCTTGCCGTTTTGCAAAAAACGAGAGTATATCTTCCCTTTGCGCATCGGTCAGCTTTATTTGATTGAGTTGTTCAAGACGTGCGAGTGCAACCTTGTTCATAACCCCTCCAAAATGAAAAATGCCCCGCGCCCCGCGATGGGACGGAGGACTGTTGCAAAAAGTATATCATATTTTTTCAAAAAAGTCAATAGTGCGACATTCTTTGTCCTCAAAAGGCTCGAAAAACGCAAAATTTTCTGCAAACTTTTCCATTCATAAATTGATTTTGGCGGTGAACAATAATGACAGAGCCGCGACAGAGCGACTCAATGATATAGATAAACGAGCGGAAAAGGTTTTGTGTATTGCGAGTCTTCTGATGAACGGTACATAAAACAACAACCGTTCAGAAGAGGAGAAACACATGGCAAGCAACAAGACTCTTGTTCCCGAGGCTAAGGAAGCCCTGGAGAGATTCAAGATGGAAGCTGCAAACGAGGTTGGCGTTAACCTGAAGCAAGGTTACAACGGCGACATCACTGCAAAGCAGGCCGGTTCCGTAGGCGGTCAGATGGTTAAGAAGATGATCGAGTCCTATGAGAACTCCCTCAAGACGAAATAAGGATTGCCCTTATAGTCGGCACAAGGAGATTTGATATTTCTTTGTGCAAAAATGAAAAAACAACCACGTGTTGATTTTTTCAAAAATTTGAAGCCCGTTGACAGGCTTTCGATGGAAAGCAGTATAACGGCACCGCCCGACCCCTGTTGATTGGAGTCGGGCGGTTTTCTTTTTATATTTGTTTTGCAATGATTTGATAAAGCTCCTCGGGTGTTGCCGCAATGGCATCTGCTCCGTTTGCTTCGAGTTCTTCTCTTGGGCGGAAGCCCCAAAGAACGCCAATGGTGTAAAGACCTGCATTTTTGCCGGTATTCATATCGGTATCGGTGTCGCCTACATAAACGCAGTCTTTTGCCTCGGCGCCAAGTGCTTGCATAACCGCGAGAATCTCGCCCGGATCGGGCTTGAGGGCACTTCCCTCCTTTTGACCGACGATGCGGTCAAAATATCCCTCCCCGTAAAGCGCGTTTGCAACCGTTTTGGCGGCAAAGTCGGGCTTGTTGGAAACAATAGCAAAGCGGTATCCGTCGGCTTTGAGGCGGTCAAGGGCATCCTTCAAACCGTCAAAAATAACCGTTTTGCAAGTGACGTCGGCATTATACAGTTGGTTGTAAAGTTTGAAAACCGAGGCGTGGAGCTCGTCGCTGTAGCAGGAACGGTACTCCAACATTCGTCGGATAAGAATTTTAGCACCGTCGCCCGCGAAGTATTGGTATTCCCTCTCGTCAATCGGCTCAATGCCGTGCGCCTTGAGGGCGAGATTGCCATAATGCGCAATGCTGGGCGCAGTATCGAGAACCGTGCCATCAAGATCGAAGATGCAGAGCTTTATAGGCGTGATGCGTTGGATCTCAATGCCCACAACTCCGTAATTTGCTTGCTGCTCTTTCGTGTAATAGAGTTCCATATCGTCGGGGGATGCGGTGGAAATATCGTCCTCGGTATAGCCGCATTTGAGAAGCGGCAGGGTGCTGTAAAGCTCCCCAAACGAGGGAAAGATATGCAACGCGATAACGCGGCAACGTAATGTGCGAGAGGGATCCTTGGAATGCGTAAAAACGATCTCGTCCCCCACCGCAATGCGGCGGCGCTTTTCGTCATACAGTCGCAGTTCGATTGTCTTAATACCACGCGCGATCATATCAAACGGCGCGGCGTGGAGGTTCATTTGGTGTATCATGACGTATTATTCCCACTCTATTGTACCGATGGGCTTGGGGGTAAGATCTAACAGAACTCTGTTGATGCCCTCTACCTCGGCGGTGATGCGATTTGTGATATGGTGCAGGAGTGCGTAGGGAATCTCCTCGATGGTGGCACTCATGGCATCGGTGGTGTTGACCGCGCGGATGATGGCAGGCCAGCCCTCGTATCTCTTGCCGTCGCGCACGCCAACGCTCTTGAAGTCGGGCACGGCGATAAAGTACTGCCAAACCTTGCCTGCAAGTCCGTTTTTGTCAAACTCCTCGCGCAAAATGGCATCTGCCTCGCGGAGAGCATGCAGGCGATCGCGCGTGATCGCGCCCAGACAACGCACACCAAGTCCCGGCCCCGGGAACGGCTGACGGTAGACCATTGCGTGCGGCAGCCCCAGTGCCTCGCCTACTACGCGGACCTCGTCCTTGTAAAGCAGACGGACAGGCTCGACGAGCTCGAACTCCATATCCTCGGGCAGTCCGCCCACGTTGTGGTGCGCCTTGACGCCGTCGGACTCGAGAATGTCGGGATAGATGGTTCCCTGCGCCAAGAAGGAAATGCCTCTCAGCTTGGATGCTTCTTCGTCAAACACCTTGATGAATTCGCCGCCAATGATCTTTCTCTTCTTTTCGGGCTCGGATACGCCTGCCAAAAGATTGAGAAAACGGTCGGTTGCATCCACGTAAACGAGGTTTGCATCCAGCTCTTTGCCAAAGACCTCAATGACCTGCTCGCTCTCGCCCTTGCGCATCAGTCCGTGATTGACGTGTACGCAAACGAGTTGGCGACCGATCGCCTTGATGAGAAGCGCCGCTACAACCGACGAATCTACGCCACCCGAGAGTGCCAAAAGAACCTTGCCATCTCCCACCTGTGCGCGGATTTGTGCTACCTGCTCGGCAATAAAAGCATCCGCCAGCGCTTTTGTTGTGATGCGCTCCATATTTTCGGGGCGTTTGTTGGGCAAATTCATAACCGTTTTCCTCCGTATATTCAAAAATTGGGGCTTTTTGATAAAAAAATTATATCATATCTTTTCCCTTTTTGTCAATAGAAAATACTATGTCAATTTTACAGAAAGAGGAAAATTTGTCAAGGCGTTTTTTGGAGATTTTGCAGAGAGCAAACAGTCCCTACGGATGCTTCGCATCCTACACCTCATCCGCCTCGCAGTACTCGGCACCTGTCTCGCTGCGGCTCGGTCACGCTCACGTTCTGACAGTCCACCGGACTGTCATTCATTCCGCTCGCGTCGCTCCGCTACCTCAAGGGGAAGGCTTTGGAGTTGTTTGCCGATAAAAACGGACAACTAATAGTCGCACTACCTTTCTTTTGATATTATTCAACTCTCTTAGCGAGTAGGGTTAGTGGTCCCTAATCGCTCGCGATAGCCAAAGCGAGGTTTATCCTCGCGTCAACTGTCTGCTAGTGTGTTCGGAGTTCCCTTTTAGATTTTTTGTTAGAGAGTTCTTGAAAGGGGTGTGGGGAAAACTTCTTGCAAGAAGTTTTCCCCACGTAAAAATCCTTATTTCAACTTTTCAAGTGCGTTCTTTACGCCCTCAAGGTTTTCTTGATATTTTGCGAGCTTGGCGCGTTCGGCATCTACAACGGCGGCAGGTGCTTTGGCAACGAAGCCCTGGTTGGAGAGCTTGCCAACAAGACGGGCAATCTCGCCTTCGAGCTTTTTGGCTTCACCTTCAAGACGTGCGCGCTCTTTTTCGGTGTCAACGAGGTCAGCGAGCGGCAGATAGATGGTTGCAGAGTCGGTAATGATCTGAACAGCATTATCGGCGCTGACGGCATCGTCATCAAAGGATGCGGCAACAGCTACGTCGGAAGCGGATGCAAGACGTGCAAAGAAGGGATAGGTATTCTCACCAAAGGACTCAGGATATGCGGTTGCAATATAAACCTTTGCCTTGCGGGAAGGAACAACGTTCATCTCGTTGCGGCGGTTACGGATCGCCTTGATGGCTGCGATCACGCGAGAGAGCTGCAGGGACTCTGCAGGGAAACTCAGCGCATCGTTTGCCTTGGGATATGCGGAGATCATGATGCTCTCTGTATCGCCCTGGTGAGGCAGTGCGCCGTAAATTTCCTCGGTGATAAAGGGCATAAAGGGATGCAGCAGCTTGAGCGTGCCCGTGAGAACATAGCAAAGTACGTTTTGGGCTACGCGGTTGCCCTCGGTATCCTTTTCAGAGAGGCGGCTCTTGGTAAGCTCAATGTACCAGTCGCAGAAGATATCCCAAATGAAATCGTAGAGCGCGCTGAGCGCTACGCCGATCTCATAATGGTCAAGCGCACCCGTAACGGTTGCAACGGTCTTGTTGTACTCGGTCAGGATCCACTTGTCCTCGGCGGTGAGCAGAGATACGTCGGGAAGCTCTACCTTATCGATGGTGAGGTTCATACGAACGAAGCGGGATGCGTTCCACAGCTTGTTTGCAAAGTTGCGGGCAGCCTCCATCTTTTCATCCGAGAAGCGCATATCGTTTCCGGGAGAGTTACCGGTGGAGAGCGCAAAGCGGAGTGCATCGGCGCCGTATTTGTCGATGATCTCCAAGGGATCGATGCCGTTGCCAAGCGACTTGGACATCTTTCTGCCCTGCGC
>JAZNYU010000045.1:0-12976 GCA_045594605.1 Eubacteriales bacterium | reverse complement strand
AAAAACGCGGAGGGCACATATGATCAGGGCAGTTTTATTTGATATGGACGGTACCGTTTTTGATACCGAGGGCATCTATCGCCGTTGCTGGTTCCGCGCCGCCAAAGACGTGGGATTTGACGAGGACATCGACCTCTTTCTTGAGCGTGTGTGCGGTCTCAATCATGCCGACATGACGGCTCTTGTCAATCGCGTTTATAGCAATGCTGTTTCCTTTGACATATTATGGGGGCGTTGGCTGGAGTGCATTGACGAGGAGATGGCGTGTGGCGTTCTGCCTCTCAAGGCAGGTGCGCCCGATATTCTGTTTGCCCTCAAAGAGCGGGGCATCAAAATCGCGCTTGTGACCTCGTCGGGGCAAAAAACGGTTGCACGCTATCTGCAAATGTCGGGGCTGGAGGGCGTTTTTGACGTCATTGTCACCGGCAATCAAGTCACGCGCGGCAAGCCGCACCCCGAGTGCTTCCTGACTGCTGCACAGAAGCTGGGCATTGATCCCGCGTCTTGTGTTGTGGTAGAGGATTCTCCCAACGGTGTCAGAGCGGGGCACGCGGCAAACATGTTCACCGTTATGGTACCCGACCTGCACCCTTGCACCGCGGAATTGCGGTCACTTTTGTGGCGGCTTTGTGATACGCTCACAGACCTGTTGCCACTGATCGAAAACGAAAATCAAAACACGATTTGAAATACATTTGAACAAGGAGAAACGAATGATGATTGCAAAAGCATTGTCTGAAGAGGTGCTTGCCGTCGCAATGAGCGGGGGAGCTGACTTTGTAGAGCTCTTTGGCGAGATCACCCGAAACAACAGCATCAACATGGTTGACGGCAAGATCGACCGTGTAACCGACAACTTGGTATCCGGCGTGGGTATCCGCGCTTTTCTTGGCACAAAAACCGTATTCGCATCTACGTCCGACACCTCTCGTGCAGGACTTCTCAAATGTGCGCGTGCAGTAGCCGCTGCTACGGGCGAGCTCCGCGCAGTTGAGAAGATCATCCTGAACGAGCGTATGTTCCCCAACATCCACCCCGCAAAGGTGATCCCTTCAAGTGTGGATGCAAAGGTGCGTGCAGATCTTCTCCGCGCAGGCTGTTTTGCCGCAAAAGAGTACAACGAGGCAATCTCGCAGGTCAGCGGCACTTTGCTTGGCGTTGACCACACCATCCTCGTTGCCAACACCGAAGGGCTTTACACAACCGACCGCCACATCCGCACCCGTATGGCAGTCAGCGCCGTTGCAAGTGCGGCAGGCGTCAACCAATCGGGCTTCAACGGCCCCGGTGCGGGAATGGGACTGGAGTTTTTCGACCTTGTCAACCCCGTTGACATCGGCCGCGAGGCAGCTCGCCAAGCCATGGTTAACCTGGGCGCAGACTATTGCCCCGCAGGAACGATGACCGTTGCCATTGAAAACGGTTTTGGCGGCGTTATCTTCCACGAGGCTTGCGGACACTCGCTTGAAGCGACCTCGGTTGCCATTGGCGCATCGCAAATGGCTGGCAAGCTCGGTCAGCAGATTGCTAACCCCAAGGTGACCGCTATCGACGACGGCACTATCCCCGGTGCGTGGGGCTCTGTCAACATTGACGACGAAGGCCATCCCACACAAAAGAACGTTCTTATCGAGAACGGTATCCTTAAGAGCTACATGATCGACCGTCTCGGCTCTCGCCGTATGGGACTGCCCATGACAGGCAACTCCCGTCGCCAGAGCTACGAGTATGAGCCGACCTCCCGTATGACCAACACCTACATTGACAACGGTCCCGACAAAAACGAGGACATCATTGCATCCATCGAGAACGGTCTGTACTGCAAAAAGATGGGTGGCGGTTCTGTCAATCCTCTCACAGGTGCGTTCAACTTCTCGGTAGCCGAGGGTTACTTGGTACGCAACGGCAAGATCTGCGAGGCAGTTCGCGGTGCGTCCTTGGTTGGCACGGGCTCTGAAATTCTGCAAAACATCGATATGGTAGGACAAAACCTTGAGAGAGCACAGGGCATGTGCGGTTCCTCCAGCGGTAGCGTTCCCACCGACGTAGGTCAACCTCTCATCCGCGTTTCGTCTATTACAGTAGGAGGCAGATAAAATGATTTTTGAACAAATGAAAAATGCGCTTGTTGCCGCCGCAACCGAGGCGGGCATCGAGCAATATGAAATTTACTATCAGGTAGGTGAGAGCATCAGCGCAGAAACTCTCAAGGATGATATCAGCGCGTTTTCTTCCAGCGTCAGCGGCGGCATCTGCTTCCGTTGTATTGTTGATGGAAAGATGGGCTACGCATCCAGCGAGCTCTTAACCGAGGATGCTATGCAGGAGCTTGTCAAAAACGCTGTTTCCAATGCCGCTTGCATTGACAGTGAGGACGAGGTATTCATTTTTGAAGGCTCTCCCGAATATGCAAAAATCGATGCGGGTGAGGTAAAGCTCACCGATGCCGTTACCATTCGTGATACGGCTCTCCGCCTGCAAAAGGAGACCTACGCGCAAAGCGACAAGGTTGCCGACGGTACACAGTCGGTGGCAATGTCGAGCGTGGGCGAGGTTCGTTTGTATAACTCCCACGGGCTTTCTCTTTCCAACCGCACGGGCATGAGCGGTGCCTATGCCGCAGCCGTTGTGCGCGATGGGGAAGAGGCGCAAGAAGCCTTCGATTTTGCCGTTGGAGAGACCTTTGACGAGGTAAAAGAGACCGCCGCCATCGCCGTTCGCAAGGCGCTTGACAAAATGGGCGCGTCCGTTGCTCCCTCGGGCAAATACAACGTGGTATTTGACGGCAGACAGTTCCGCCAGTTCCTCTCGGTGTTCTCCTCTGCTTTCTCGGCAAAGAACGCACAGCTCGGTCTGTCTCTTTTGGCAGGCAAAGAGGGCGAGCAGGTTGCCGCATCCTTTATCAACGTGGTTGACGATCCGATGCGCGATGGCTCTCCCATCAAGACTCCCTTTGACGGTGAAGGCGTTGCAACCGCACGCCGTGCCGTTATCGAGAACGGTGTCCTCAAAACCATGCTTTACGATCTGACCACTGCAAAAAAAGCAGGCGTCACTTCTACGGGCAACGGTCAAAAGGGAAGCTATGCCGCTCCCGTTTCCATCGCTCCCTACAACTTTGGACTGATGGCAGGCGAGAATGATCTTGATACACTCCTTGCGAAGGCAGGCGAGGGCATCTATATCACCGATTGCAAGGGCTTCCACGCAGGTGCCAACGCCATTACGGGCGACTTCTCCATTGAGAGCGCAGGCTTTATGATCCGCGATGGAAAGCTCGCAGAGCCCGTTAAGTCCTTTACCGTTGCAGGCAACTTCTTTAGTCTTATCAAGGAGATTGACTCGCTTGGTAACGAGGTTCGTTGGGGAATCCCCGGCAGAACCGTATTCGGTGCTCCCGACGTGCTGGTGCGCGATATGAGCGTTGCAGGCAAATAAGAAAAATAAAAAGAAGCGGCAGGCGGACAAGCCTTGCCGCTTCGGTAAGGAACCGATATGAGAGCAAGAAATCCAAGTCAACAGGATATCTTAATGGGGGAACGTGCCAAGCAAAACGGCGTTGCCTTTTCTCTCTTTACGCTCTTTTTGAGTCTTTCTCTCCTTGCCGCAGTTCCCGTGGCAATGTGGGTGACGGGGATTGACAGGGCTACGCTCTTTCAAAATCTGTTCCGCATTTGCACAAGCCCCTCCAAGCTTGTTACCGACTATTTCGGCGTGGGGTGTCTGGCAAGCACGCTACTCAACGCAGGGCTTTGCGGTCTTGCTTGCAATCTGCTCATTCTCATCAGCAGAACGCGCGCATCCTCCACCACCTTTGCGGCGTATATTCTGGTTATTGCACACGGCTTTTACGGCTTGAATTTTATCAATATGTGGCCGCCCTTCCTTGGCGTTATCATTTATTGCTTTGCCACAAAGAACCCCTTGCGCAAAAATCTGCACGTGGCAATGTTCGCCACGGCACTTGCTCCCTTTATCAGCGATTTTCTGTTCTGCTATCCGCTTGGCATCTTTGTCAACATTGCGGGGGCAAACGTCAATATCGTTGGCATCGTCGTGTCGGTTCTGTTCGGCTTTGGCTCGGGCTTTTTGGTGCCCGCGCTCCTACCGGGAACCACCGCTATGCACCGCGGCTACAATATGTACAAGGCAGGACTTGCACTTGGCATTTTCGGCATCTTCGTCTACTGCTTCCTTTACAAAACGCTCGGCATTGTGCCTGCGGAGTCGGTGGTGGGCGAGAACACCCTTTACCGCGAGAGCTTTGGACACACCTATTGGGTGTTTATGAACGTGTTCTTTGTCATTCTGTTTGCAGCCTGCGAGCTTTTGGGCTTTTTGCTCAACGGATGCTCCTTCCGCAATTATCGCGCACTTCTGAAGTGCACGGGGCACGGCCTCGACTTTGCCGACAAATTCGGCATGCCCGTTTGCTTTATCAACTTTGGCGTTTACGGCTTTTGCATTCTCGCATATCTCAATCTGGCATTCTTGTTGCCGGTCCTCTTTCCGTTTTTGCCCGAGGGCGTTGGCTTTACAGGGCCAACGGTTGGCGTTGCCTTTGCCGCGCTGACCTTTTCGGCTGACGGACAGCACCCCAAAAACGTAGCCCCCATCGTGTTGGGATACGTCATTTTGTTTGCACTCACCTGTGGTATTTGCGCCGTGAGCGGACTGGACATTCCTTGGACTCTCTCCACCCAAGCCTACATCAACGGCTTGGCGTTTGCAACGGGACTTTGCCCCATTGCGGGTAAGTACGGTTGGAAGTGGGGCGTGGTTGCAGGACTTGTCAGCGCCATCATCTGCACTTCGACCGCGGCAATGCACGGCGGATTTGTCCTTTACAACGGCGGCTTCAACGCAGGACTTACCGCGCTTATTCTCATCCCCGTGCTCGATTTTTATCGCATCGAGCCTATCCATCAAGACGACGATTAACCCTTTTGCCCGACCTGAAAAAGAAAGGAATCCAATGTTTTTTCATAAATCAAACGTTTTTAGATCTTGCACCTGCGTGCTATTGGTGCTGACCTGCCTGTTTGTTGCAGGCTGCTTTCAAGCAGAGAGCCATCGCCAACAACCCGACACCTCAAGCGAGGAGGTTACCCAACCTCCAACTCCCGTTGTGGATACCCGTCCGCGCGTGGCGCTGACCTATGACGATGGGCCCTCCAGCATTACTACAAGACCGATTGTGGATGAGCTGAACAAATACGGTTACCACGCCACCTTTTTTGTGGTGGGCAACCGCGTTGACTACACCCCGGGTGAGGACAACGGCGCTGAAGCTATGATCTATGCCGTAGAGAACGGCAACGAGATCGGTATCCACGGTTATACGCACCAAGCAAATTATGCTTCTTGCTCGGAGGATACCTACCAATACGAAATTTATCAAACCCTGCAAGCGATCCAGGCAAGGATCCCGGGGTATGAGGTGCGCATGATGCGACCTGTCGGCGGCTCGATTTCGGGCACACGTGTGGCAGAAAGCGAATTTGCGGTGATCAATTGGAATATCGATACCCTGGATTGGGATTACCGTTCTCCCGCAGGGGATGCCGAAGCGATCGAGACCATCGTCAACAACGCGCTGAAGGACATTGAGGATGGCGACATTATCCTGATGCACGACATCTACAACAATACATACGAGGCGACCGTCATTCTCTTGGCGAGACTTCACGAAATGGGATTTAACGTAGTCACTGTTTCCGAGCTTCTTGGCGACGATCTGCAACCGGGAACAAAATACACGCACGGCAACAAACGCGCACAATGAAAATAAAAAGGATAGCAGAGGCTATCCTTTTTTATTGCTCTTATAGAGGAGAGGGGGAGTGCGGAATGCAGAGTGCAGAATTGTTTTTTTTGTGCAAGAGTTCTTGAAAGGGGTGTGCGGGAAACTTCTTGCAAGAAGTTTTCCCCACAAAAACCGCATCCCCTTAAAAGTCAGGCGTGTATTTACTTGTAGCAGAGGTGAGATCCTGTGAAAAGCCGTCAAAGCCGAGGGAATTTGCAAGGTCTTGAACCGATTGATACTCAAACGAGGTCAGGCGGCGGTGCAGGTTGGGGTAGGGAGCATCCTCGGCGAATTCGGGGGTGTACTGTCCCATGAGCGAGAGGAGAAACGCATCGGTGCCGAACTTTTTGGCAAGAGATTTGAGCAGGTCAAAGGAATCTGCGCGGCAGCCGGGCAGGATGAGGTGTCGCAGGATGATACCGCGCAAAAGGATGCCCTCGTCCGAATAGAGGCGTGCGTCTCCCACCTGCCGCAGCATCTCCGAGATGGCGCGGATCGCTACCGCGTAATAATCGGGAGCCGAGGAGTAAGCCGCGGAGACCGCAGGCGAAAAATACTTGACGTCGGGCAGGTAAACGTCCACAAGCCCGTCAAGCGCGCGTAAAGAATCTACGCTTTCATAAGCGCTACTGTTCCACACGATGGGGATGTGCAAAAGGGGACGTGCGCGCTCCAAGAGACGTGCGAGCTGCAGGGTATAGTGAGAGGGGGTAACGAGATTGATGTTGTGCGCGCCCGCATCCTGCAAGCGCAGCATTGCATCCAAAAGGGCATCGTCGCTCATTTTTCGTCCAACGCCGCCGTGGCTGATGGCGCGGTTCTGGCAGAACACGCAACGCAGATTGCAGCCGCCAAAAAAGACGGCGCCCGAGCCGCGCGTGCCGCTGATGGGCGGTTCTTCCCAGTTGTGCAGCCCCGTGCGGGCAACCAAAAATTCATCGGGGGACGCGCAAAAGCCGTAGCTTTCCCCGTGGCGGTCTATTTGACATTCTCGCGGACATTGACGGCAGATCATATAACCCCTCCTTGTTGCATTTTTCTTTATTGTAGCACACTTTCATCAAAAATGCAACAAAAAAATGAATGCCTTGACATGGGCGCTCTTTTGTGGTATAATAGAGCGGTGAAAAGAGAGGTGTTAAACGCTTTATGAATTTTGAGTTTTTCCTGATGAGCATAGCCCTTGGCGCAGGACTTGCAATGGATGCTTTTTCGGTGTCTCTTGCAAACGGACTGAACGAGCCTTGCATGCGTACACGCAAGATGTGTGGCATTGCGGGTGTGTTCGCTCTGTTCCAGTTCACCATGCCCATGATCGGTTGGGTGTGCGTACATACCGTTATGCAGTATTTTCAGGTGTTTGGCAAGCTCATTCCGTGGATCGCACTCGGGCTTCTCGCCTTTATCGGCGGCAAGATGCTCTATGAGGGTATTACCTGCAAGGAAGAGGAATGCGGCTGCACCTCTATCGGCCTTTCGGCACTTCTCGTGCAGGGCGTGGCAACGTCCATCGATGCACTTTCGGTCGGCTTTACCATTGCCGAGTACGAATGGCCGATGGCGCTTGTTTGTTGCCTTGTGATTGCCGTTGTTACCTTTATTTTGTGCGCAGGGGGACTTCTTTTGGGCAAGACCTTTGGCACAAAGCTTGCGGGCAAGGCATCTATCTTTGGCGGCTCGATCCTCATTATCATCGGCATCAAAATTTTTGTCGAAGGCGTTTTCTTGGCATAAGGGCAGATAATGCTATTATGATATAAAACAAAAAACAGGAGGTTCTTATGGAAAAATTTTTAAACTGGATCATTCCCATTTTGCAGGACGTAGGTCTTAAGCTCTTGATCTCCATTGTTATCTTCATCGTTTGCCGATTCATCATCAAGACAGTGGTTAAGGCTCTGCGCACAGGCAAGGCAGCGCAAAAAATGGAGCCCACCGTGGCACATTTTCTTGCTAACTTTGTCAACATCGTTTTGTACATTATTCTTGCAGTCACCATCATTGCCATCATGGGCGTGCCCATGGCATCGGTCATTGCAGCCATTGCATCTGCCGGTGTTGCTATCGGTCTTGCATTGCAAGGGGCACTCTCCAACTTTGCGGGCGGCATCATGATCCTGCTCTTCCACCCCTTCCGCGTTGGTGATTTCATTGAGGTTAACGGTTTTTCGGGCACTGTTGACGACATCGACGTTTTCTACACCTTCCTCAAAACGGGCGACAATAAATCGGTTACCGTTCCCAACGGCAGCATTATGAGCAACTCTGTTGTCAACTACTCTGTCAACGGCACGCGCCGCGTGGATCTGACCATCGGTGTGGCGTACGGCAGTGATATCGACCGCGTAAAAGAGATCCTTTTGGAAGAAGGCGCTCGCCACGAGCTCGTTCTCAAGGATCCCGCACCCTTCTGCCGTCTGTCGGCACAGGGCGATAGCTCGCTCAACTTCGTTCTGCGTTTGTGGACAGAGACCGCCAACTATTGGCAGGTCAATTTTGACGTTCTCGAATCCATTCACAAGAGACTGGAAGCCGAGGGCATCGAGATCCCGTTCCCGCAAATGGACGTACACGTCAAAAAGGACTGATACGAAGCATTTTAAAACCAAGATCCGCCGATTTTTTTCGGCGGATCTTTTTGTGTTATTTTTTTGTTTTTTCAATGTCCTTTTCTTTAATTTTTTGTGTCCGCGGTTGACTTTGGAATTTTATTGTGCTATAATGTTATATTGTAAATTTATAGTTATATTTAGAAAGGAAAAATTGTAGGAGTATGCTGAAAAAACTCGCAAAATGTGTGCGGGAGTACAAAAGGGAAGCGATCTTGACGCTTTGCTTGATGATAGGAGAGGCGATCATTGAGACCCTCATCCCCTTTGTAACCGCTACCTTTTTGATCAACCAGATCCAAACGCAGGGCAAAAACCTGGATATGGGTTACATTTTGGCGGTTGGCGGTGTGTTGGTGCTGATGGCGGCGGCATCCTTGACCTGTGGCGGTCTTGCCGGATTTACATCTGCACGCGCGTCTGCCGGCTTTGCAAAAAATCTGCGTCATGACATCTATGAAAAGATCCAATCCTTCAGCTTCGGTAACATCGACAAATTCTCATCCGCCTCTCTTGTCACGCGTATCACCACCGACGTGCAGAACGTGCAAATGGCGTTTATGATGATCATCCGCACGGCAGTGCTCAGCCCCCTGATGCTGATCTTCTCTATCTTTATGTCGGCTTACATGGGCGGTTGGCTTGCCGCAACCTTTGTGGTAGTCATTCCCGTTCTTGGCGGCGGCTTGTTTTTGGTCAGCCGCAAGGCAATGCCCGCTTTTCGCCGTGTGTTCAAAAAGTATGATCGACTCAACGAATCCATCGAAGAAAACGTGCGCGGCATGCGTGTTGTAAAGGGATTTTCGCGTGAGGAATACGAAAAAGAGAAGTTTGCCAATGCGGCAGACTCCATTTGCAACGACTTTACCCGCGCCGAACGCATCGTAGCGCTCAACACCCCCTTGATGAACTTCTGCATGTATTTCAACATGGCGGTCGTTTTGCTGCTTGGCTCGTTTATGGCGATCAACGGCATTGGCGGCGTGCAGATCGGTCAGATCTCCGCGCTTTTGACCTACGGTATGTCTGTTTTGATGTCCCTGATGATGCTCTCTATGATCTACGTCATGTTGACCATGTCCATGCAAGCGGCAAAGCGTATTTGCGAGGTGCTGGATGAAGAGCCCGATATGCACGATCCCGAAAACCCCATCACCGAGGTCAAGGACGGCTCTATCGATTTTGTGGACGTCAACTTCAAATATTCGGCACAAGCCAAAAAATTTGCGCTCTCCGATATTGATCTGCACATCGATTCGGGTATGACCGTTGGTATCATCGGCGGTACGGGCTCGAGTAAATCCACGCTCGTTCAGCTTATTCCGCGCCTGTACGATGCCACCGAGGGCTGCGTAAAGGTAGGCGGCGTGGACGTGCGCGAGTACTCGATGGAGAGCTTGCGCAACAGTGTTGCGTTCGTGCTGCAAAAGAACCTTTTGTTTGCAGGCACTATTAAGGAAAATCTGCGTTGGGGCAACCCCAATGCAACCGACGCCGAAATTGAGGAGGCTTGCCGTCTTGCGCAAGCGGATGAGTTCGTGCGCTCCTTCCCGAACGGCTATGATAGCATGATCGAGCAGGGCGGCACCAACGTATCGGGCGGACAAAAGCAACGCCTTTGTATTGCGCGTGCGCTCCTGAAAAAGCCAAAGATCCTTATTCTCGACGACTCCACAAGTGCGGTGGATACCAAGACCGATGCGTTTATTCGCGCGGGCTTTAAGTCCTACATTCCCGAAACCACCAAGATCATCATCGCGCAGCGCATCTCCTCGGTGCAGGATGCCGATCTGATTCTGGTTATGGAGAACGGCAAGATCGCACAAAAGGGTACGCACGAGGAGCTCCTTGCGACCAGCGAGATCTATCGCGAGGTCTGGGAGCAACAAACGAACGGAGGTGACAAGGATGAAGAAATCTAACGTCTCTTCCAAGTCGGGCTTTTCCTCTATGATGCGCCCGCCCAAGCGTAAATTGAACGTTGGAATGCTCAAACGCCTGATCAAAATGCTGTTTGAATATTATCCCGTTCTGCTTCCCGTTTCTATCGTTTGCATCATCTTCTGTGCCGTTACCTCTGCCATTCCCGCAGTCTTCCTCAAGGAAGTTACCAACGCGATCACCTACGCGTGGGAGAACGGCGTGGCGTGGGAGGTTGCCAAGCACGACATTATCCCCAAGGTTGGCGTTCTCATCGGCTTTTATGCCGTTTCCATCGTTGCCATTACGCTGGAAACGCAATTGATGGCAGGCATTACGCAAAGCTTTTTGAGCAAGATGCGTAAGGCACTGTTTGCAAAAATGCAAAATCTGCCCATCAAGTATTTTGACACCAACAAGCACGGCGATATTATGAGCCGTTACACCAACGATATCGACACGCTCCGTCAGCTGGTAGGGCAATCGCTCCCCACGCTCATTCGCGCAAGCGTGATCGTTATCAGCGTGTTCTTTATTATGCTGTATTACAGCCTGTATCTGACGCTCATTCTTTTGTTGGGCGTGGTACTGATGATCACCGTTACCAAATTCTTTGGCGGCAACTCCGCGCGCTTCTTTATCGCTCTGCAAAAGACTGTTGGTAAGCAAGAGGGCTTTGTGCAAGAGATGATGAGCGGACAAAAGGTCGTTAAGGTCTTTTGCCACGAGGATGCCAGCCAAAGGGACTTTGACGCCATTAACAACGAGCTGTTTGAAAACGGCTATCGCGCAAACGCGTGTGCCAATATGCTCGGACCCATCATTATGAACATTGGTAACATTCTTTACGTTATCCTTGCTATGGTGGGCAGCTTGTTCCTGGTTCTGCAAATCCCCAACCCGGGCATTCAAAGCCTGTTTGCAGGGCTGGTTGCCATCGATGCGGGTATCATCGTGTCCTTCCTTTCCATGGCAAAGCAGTTCACAGGTAACATCAACCAAGTCTCTCAGCAGATCAACTCCGTCGTTATGGCAATGGCAGGCGCCGAGCGCGTGTTCACCCTGATGGATGCAGAGCCCGAGGTCGATGACGGCTACGTAACGCTTGTAGATGCCGAGATCCTTCCCGACGGAACCATCCGCGAAGCCGACCACCACACGGGTGAGTGGGCATGGAAGCATCCCCACGGCGACGGTACCGTTACCTATCAGCACCTGCGCGGTGACGTGCGCATGACCGAGGTCGACTTTGCCTACGAAGAGGGCAAGCCCGTTTTGCACGACGTCAGCGTATTTGCCGAGCCCGGACAAAAGGTCGCCTTTGTTGGTGCTACGGGTGCGGGCAAGACCACCATCACCAACCTGATCAACCGCTTTTACGATATTGCCGACGGCAAGATCCGCTATGACGGCATCAATATCAACAAGATCAAAAAGTCCGATCTGCGCCGCTCTCTCGGCATTGTTTTGCAGGATACCAACCTCTTCACGGGTACGGTTCTTGATAACATCCGTTACGGTAAGCTCGATGCCACCGACGAGGAGTGTATGGAGGCCGCAAAGCTTTCGGGCGCGCACGACTTTATCACACGTCTGCCCGAGGGATACAACACCGAGCTGACCAACAATGGTGCAAACCTTTCGCAAGGACAAAGACAGCTCATCGCCATTGCGCGTGCGGCGGTTGCCGATCCCCCCGTTATGATCCTCGACGAGGCAACGTCCTCGATCGACACCCGTACCGAGGCGATCGTACAAAAGGGAATGGATGCCTTGATGAAGGGCAGAACGGTGTTCGTTATTGCGCATCGCCTTTCCACCGTCCGCAACTCCGACGTCATCATGGTGCTTGACCATGGTCGCATCATTGAGCGCGGCAACCACGAAAAGCTGATTGCCGAGCGCGGACAGTACTATCAGCTCTATAAGGGCGTGTTCGAGTTGGAATAAGAAAAGGGAATACGGTATGAAAGCTTCTATCGTTTCAAATGCCCGTTTGCGCAGTCTTTCTGTCCGGGCAGTCAAGACCTTGAAGGAACAAAATCTCACGGTGGCAACGGCAGAATCCTGCACGGGCGGTCTGATTGCTAAAAGTATCACCGACGTGGCAGGCAGCTCCGCGGTGCTCGCAGGCGGTATGGTGACCTACACCAACCGCATCAAAATCGACGTCCTTGGTGTGGATGCCGACATCATCGACGAGCATACCGAGGTCAGCCACGCTTGCGCGGGAGCAATGGCAGAGCGCGCACGCGAGACCTTTGGCACCGATTACGCACTCTCGGCAACGGGATACGCAGGTCCCGGTGGTGGTACCGAAAAGGACCCCACGGGCACCGTTTATATCGGTATCGCAACGCCCACGGGCGCGCGCACCGAGCGCATCTGCATAGAAAATGCAACACGCGCACAAGTGCGCAACGCAACAGCGCATTTTGCACTCAAAATGCTGCTTGACGAGGTGAAATAGTTTTTAAGGGGGAACTTTTCTCAAAAAGTTCCCCCTTGAAATCTTTACTTCACAAATTCATTATAAATCGCGGTCAACGCCTTTTCGAGGTCGTGCTCTTCCACACCGATGATGATATTAAGCTCGCTGGAGCCCTGGTCAATCATACGGATGTTGATGCCTGCGGCAGAG
>JAZNYU010000044.1:0-3066 GCA_045594605.1 Eubacteriales bacterium | reverse complement strand
CGGAAAGGCACGTGGCGGTAGATGTAGGAATATACCACCGCAGAAACGCGCTCCAAAAACCTTTGAGGTGCGTTTGCTACGTCGGCAACGTCGGAGGTATTGAGCACCGCTCTCAAATCAATATTCATATCCTCCAAAACACACTCTTCAGCAAGCACATATCTATGTTTTCTTGCATCGTAGGACATCTCATTGTTATCAAACATACTCAATACCTCCGTGGGTTAAAATTTAGGCAGATGCGTGCTTCTTAACTCTTACAAGAGCAGAATTGGTTACGCGATAACCGGTGTTGACCTCGGACTGTGCGAGGGAGCCGATGAAATCCGGGGACTCAACAATGCGCAGAGCATTGAGATTGTCAACAACAGAAAGCGCCTCGCTGTAGTACATTACGAAATCAACCGCGCCAAGGGTTGCGGTGGTTACGCTCTTCTTTGTGCCTGCGTAATCGTAATACTCGATAGCGTTTGCGGATGCAAGGGCATTGCACTCAATGAAAGTGAAGCCGAACCATTCGCCAACCTGACCTGCGAGTTGGATGCGCTCGTTGCGAGTAGGAGTGAACTCCTTGCCTGCTGCGGAAAGGATTGCAGCGTATGTATCGGGAGAGCAGAGAACAACGTTTGCCTTGCCCTTTCCCTTGGAGAGCGCAGCTCTCTCTGCGAGGAGCAGTTCCTTAGCGTTTTCAGCGGTTATTGCGGTAGTGGATGCGCCTGCGGTGCCTTCGGTGATAAGGCAAGCGAGTGCGGAATACTCGCGACCTTCGCGGATCTCTTGCACAACGGTGGAAAGACTCTCGTTTGCAAGAGGAGCGGCAACTGCCGCGGCTTGTACGCCATAGAGCTTACGGGACTTTTGGAAGTTGTTGTTGAGCAGGATCGGGATGAGCTCGTCCGCGTTTGCAACGTGGGTGAAGTCTCTGCCGGGAGTGCCGGGGGTAACGGCAGCAACGCCTGTCAGCTTGTGAACATAAATACCGCCTGCAGGACCTTCTTGGTATTTGTTAGTGCAGGTTACGCCAGGCACGAGCCAAGCGTTGGTAAAAAGGTTGGGCTCAAAAATAGACGAATATCTCTCGTCTACGTGCATATTGCCATACTTGATCATGATAGTAAATCTCCTTTGTTAGTTTTGTTTGTAGTAGGGGTTTCCTGCGTACACCTTATCCAAATACGCTTGCGTCTCGGTGGGAGGTGTAACGTCAGGGTTTACGGGTGTCATATTGATGGTAACCTTGCCCTCAAAGAGCTCGTTTTCTTTGCCATCAATAATGGTTTTGAAGATGTCGGCATCCGTCTTTTCGGCATTCTCTTCGTTTGCGATAGCGGCATTAAACGCGTTATAAAGCCCCTCTCGCGTGTAATCGTTCTTGGGCTTGTTCTCACCCAAGACAACAGAGAAACGCTCTTGACGGGCTTTCTCTGCCTTCTCTTCTACAAGTGTGTTGCGCTCGTTGAGAATGGTGTCATAATCCTTGTATCTGTCTGTGAGCTGTGCTACCTCGGTCTCCTTTTGGGAAAGGGTGTCTTGCAGGTCCTTGATGCGGTTGTTTGTCTCGTTCAACTCTGTACCTCGCATATTGAGGATTTGGTTGATCTTTGCATCGTTGTCAAGTTCGGGATTTTCAAGGATTTTCAGTACATCTTCTCGTTTCATTTTTTTCTCCTTTGCTATGCTTTTGTTTCGCGGGTTGCATCCGCTCGCATTGATAGATTTACGTCATTCCGGACAAAATTTATAAACAAGGTTTACGCCTCATTTTCCTGCTCTTTTTTCATTCGCAAAGCTTCTTTTGCGATAGAGTCCTTTTTCCCCTTGGTGCGGATGTAACGGTTTTCTCCTGCCGCTATGCGCAACCGAGTGGGGAAGTAAGCGATATTGTTCTCCTTGGAGAATGCAATATATTTCTTTTTGAGGTTCTGCGCTTTCAACTGCGCCTTTCGCGCAATCTTTTGCATTTCGGGGTTCTTCGTCTTTTTGAACATTAAGTAATAGAGTTCGCTCTTCTCGCGCAATAGTCGATAGTCGCGCTCCATCTTTCTTTGCTGCATCTCAACCTCGCGCCTTCGCTCGATAACGTCAGCAGGGATGCGCTCAATGTTCATCCCCTTTTTGTACTCCACCAAATCGTGGCGGCAGTTGTATGCAAATAAACCTGCATAGTAGGTCTTGCCGGTGTTCTTCGACGTGTATGTGACGTTGTCGGCAGCATCCTCAATGGGGATGTATTGTCTCCCGTCAATACTGCCGCTCGTTCCGTTCAAGGAATACACACGCCCCTGCCACCGCTCACAACGTTTTGAACAGTTTGCGTGCGCAGGCACAAGAACCAAATCAACGCCTTTGTCGATGAGATCCTTTTTCTTTTTCTTGTAGGCGTTGAAACGCACAAGCATCTCGGCTATGTTGCGCGGGTTTACGTTGGCGTAGTATTTCGGCTTTATTTCAAGAGCTTCAAACTCTGCCATTGCTTTCTTGACCGCATCGTGTACGTCCTCAAAATAGCCGTATGCTGCCGTACCCTGCGTATAGGCGTAGTCCTTTGCAGGGCCCGTCTTTTTGAGAAAACGAGTGTCCAACGGCCCCGTGATGGATAGAGCCGCTGCGCCCTTTTCCTCTACAACCTTTATCTGCGCTTTCGTCAATGTCGATTTATCCGACAAAGCCATTGCCAAAACGTGAGGGGTGAACCTCCCAAAATGCTCTTGCACCCATTCATAGGTCTTTTGCGCGTACTCCGTTAGGTCGCTTCGATATTTATCCGCGATTTCTTTTTCATCAATCAAGGAAACAAAGCTTTCAATGCGCTTGGATATGGTCTCTATTACCTTCTTATACTCGCGCTTCGATAGCACCGAGTCAAAGATATAGAGCTTCGACCAAGAGCGAATATCCGCGGATGCTTCTTTGTCCCAATCAGCGTTTTTTCTCTTTGCCTCCTCGTACTCCTCGCGCCTCATTCATTACTCCCCGAAAAAGGAAGGAATTTCGGGCTCGGGCGTACTCTCTCGGATCTCTTGCACCTTTGCTTTGGTTTCCTCATAGTCCTCGTTGGGATAGAGG
>JAZNYU010000043.1:0-2740 GCA_045594605.1 Eubacteriales bacterium | reverse complement strand
CTCCGACTTGTGGCAATGCTCACCGGGGGCTTCGAGTTCGAGCGTTGCGTGCGCAATACCGTGCTCCGAGAGCTCCTCACGGATGGCCTCTTTGATGTGGTGTGCGTCTCCTTCGGCAACTACGTGGAGCGTTGCATAGTTGTTGTGCCCATCCATGCTCCAAACGTGAATGTGATGCACGCCCTGCACGCCCTCGATATGCGTAAGATGCTCGCAAAGCTCGGCGATCTCAATGCCGTGAGGTGTCTTTTCGAGGAAGAGATCAAGCGCTTCCTTGAGGTTGCGAATGGCGTTAATGAAGATAAACACCGCAACGCCGATGGACATCAGGGGGTCAATGATGGAAATATCGGTAAAGCGCATGACAACTGCGCCAACGAGGACCACGATCCAACCGAGGACGTCCTCGAGCATGTGGAGATTGACCGCCTTTTGGTTGAGCGAGTCCCCTTCTCTGGTAAAGAACGCTGCAAGGAAGTTTACAAGCGCGCCGATGATGGCGAACAGGATCATTCCGTCATAATTGATGGGCGTGGGGTGGATGATGCGCAAAATGGCGTTGTAAATGACGAGAACCGAGCCCACCAAGAGGATGAGCGTGGTCAGAACGCTGCCAATGACCGAGTAGCGCGCGTAGCCGTAGGTGTAGTGCTCGTCGGGCTTTTGCTTGCTCTTTTTTTCAAGAAAATACGAGGCGCCAATGCTTGCGGCATCTCCAATATCGTGAACGGCATCTGATACGATGGCAACGCTGCCCGTAAAAAAGCCGCCTACAAATTCAAAAATCGAAAAAGCAAGATTTAAAATAAATGCAATGAGGATGTTTCTTTCGGTTTTCATGGGGTTCTCCTTTGGTTTGATGGCACTATTATACCATATTCGGCGGCGGATTGCAATAGAATTTCTCAAATTTCTTTTTAAAATGAGAAACAGCCCCGTCTTGGGGGCTGTGGGGATTGATTAGTCTTTTTTGATGTGGTAGGTTTGCAAAAGTTCCTCAATTGCTTTTTCGTTGGTCTCGCTGACGTATTTTTTAAAGTCGATGAACACGCGTTTTGCAATGGCGCGATAGTCGGTTGCGAGAACCTTTTGGATCTTGATCTTGCGCAGCTCCTCGGGCACGCCAAAGAGCAGCATGATAGTGTTGAGTGCGCCCTCGATGCGTACGGGGAGCGGCGCGGAGTGCTTGGTGGTCATCATGGTGGCGTATTCGATGCCCGAAACAATGGCTTCAGCCTCAACAAACTGCTCCTCTGTCCAGTCGGGGCAAAAAGAGCCGAAAATCTTTTGCATTTTTTCAACGTCGTTGGCGCGGATGTTTTCGAGAGTCATGGGGTGGGAGTAGGCGGAGACGTAAAAATCGTGCATTTGGGGGATCTCCTCGCTGATGGCAGCCATGGTTGCGAGCTCGAGGCAGTAGGAGAGCAGCGAGCTTTTGCCCTCGTCGGTGTAAGCCTCAATCATTTTCCATTGGTAGTCGCACATCATGGTGACGAGGACATCGAGGATGTGCTCTTTTGTGGGGAAATAAAAGGTCAGATTGCCTGTGCCGATGCCGGCCTTGCGGCAGACGATTGCGGCGGTGGTGTTGGAGAAACCTTTTTCAAAAAACAGGTCGATTGCCACCTGGATGATTGCTAAACGAGTGGGGCTTTCTTTTTTCACTCTCGCCATTTTGAACCTCCTTGGGGGGATGCAAAAGTTTGATACATCCCGAAATTAGGAACTATCCAAATTATAACACATTTTTGAGGGAAATGCAAGAGGTTTGGGAGAAAAAAATAAAAAATGTTTGAAAAAAGGCTTGACAAACGGGTTGGATTGTGCTATAATATTCAAGTCGGCACGGAGAGATGGCTGAGCTGGTCTAAGGCGCACGACTGGAAATCGTGTTTAGGCTAATACCCTAACGAGGGTTCGAATCCCTCTCTCTCCGCCACGCAAAGGCACCCTTTGGGGTGCCTTTTTTGCGTGGCGGAGAGAGAGCACGCTTGGGTTCAGAATCCCTCTCGCGGTGTGCTTTTTTGTTGACGTGGGGAGATAGAAAAAAAGCGAAGGCAGTACCCTTTTGAGGTACTGCCCTTTTTTGTTATGCTTGGGGGTTATTCGGTAATTGTGATTTTGTAGGTGGTTTCGACCTGAACGCCGTTTTCGTTGTAGATAACGCGGAGATCATATTCGCCCACGCCCTGCTTTTTGGCGGCGCTAAAACCGGAAACGTATCTGTTAGAGAGTTCAACGGTTTTGGTTGTGCCGTCGGTATAGGTGCAAATGAACGTGCCACCTGTTGTTTTAAGACCTTCACCAACTTTGTATTCGGTTTTGGGAAGTACTCCCATTTCGATGCTGACAAGCATCGGGATAGGCGGTTCTTCTTCCTTAATTTCAACCGTAAAGGTAGCGGTAAAGCCCTTGTAGGTTACGGTAATGGTCTGCTCTTCTACGGGTGCGGAGCTATCGAAGCCCGTAATGGTACAAGCGTCAAGATCTAATCTTGTAGAGTCGCCGCCGTTGGTAACGACATACACCATCAAGCCGGTCACATCAAGTTTGTTACCGCAATAATAGGTGCGCTTATTCGGAAATTGTACAATTTGTATTTCTTTTACCTCGGCATTAGTTTTCTCCAACTTTTTGGCATTGACAGCATTTACGATCAAAACTACTGAGAAAAGCACTATGGCGAGAGCCACGATTGCTGCAACAACAATGATCGCAATACGAGCCGGTTTGGGGAGTG